>DAHVKR010000121.1 GCA_027320785.1 Bdellovibrionales bacterium | reverse complement strand
TACTTACCATTGAGCGAGTTTACAAACTGACCAAAGGCTCTGAAAAGACCTTCTGTCTTTTGAGTTTTAGGATCTCCGATAATAACAGCCTTACCTCCGCCGAGGTTTAGGCCGGCAGCAGCTGCCTTATAAGTCATTCCTTTTGAAAGTCTTAAAACATCTACAAGAGCGTCATCTTCATTTTTATAGTTCCACATACGAGTTCCACCCAACGCAGGACCCAATGCTGTATTGTGAATGGCAATGATGGCCTTCAGACCTACAGTCTTGTCGTGGCAAAAAATAATTTCTTCGTGATCTCCATGTTTCGAAATCGTTTCAAAAGTACCCACATTCACTTCCTTTTCTGACAGGAGGGATTCAGAAATTGAGTTTCTCTAAACCCCGTATTTCATTGAATATTAACTCGATCTGAGATCATGGCGGATTTGGCCGTGGTAAGCGAGCGCTTATGCGGGGCAATAAAAAAGCCCACCTTGTGGGTGGGCTTTGAGAGCTTTGTTTGTGAATTAAAATTTAAAACGAAGAGTTTGCGTCATCAAACTCTTGAGCAACGCGATCCATTTGTTTTTTCTTTGAAACCTGCTTGGCAGCCGTTTCTTTACGATAGCGAAGCATTCGTTTTGACGTCGGTGTGTTAATTTGAGTGCGGCCTCCATCGTCTACAACGACAGTAGCAGCTTGTCCTGGCTTAAGTTGATCTCGCGTCACCTTCATCTGCTGACGAACTTCATTATGAAGTTCGTTCTGCGCTGAAATATTATCTTGAATGAGGTCACCAAAATTATCCACCTTAGCGTGAGCCAAAGAAGCCATGGTTAATATCACGACGCCTGATGTAATAAGAGCTGATACGCTAAAATTAAATAAAGCATTCCAATGGTTTTTCATAGGTGCCTCCTGCTATCTTAAGTAGCAATTCCAGGGCCAGATCAGACCCTTTTATTTTGTTTCCACAAGTTTCATTCACCTAAAAGTGTTGATTCTTTAGGCAGCTGTGAGGCTCTCGTTTGACATCCTCATTTATTATTCAATCTGCCGTTTCAAAATGAGATTGTGCAAGTAAAGTGAAAGAGTCTACAGTCAAAGCTATGATTAAAAAAGTCTTCTCGAGCTCTCTTTATCATCAGCCTCTCTACCCTCGCTCCACTCGTTCTAAATCCTCTTGGGCTTCAGAACTCCTTGAAGAGATATCTCAAATTCAGACAGTAGACGAGGAGGGTCGCAAATGGAGTCAAAAAAACTACTGGGGTGGATACACCTCCTATGCCTCCGCTACCCAATCCTTTGATAAGCTTTATCGCTTCTCAAGCACCTTCGAAAAACTCGAGAAAAAAATACGTCCCCATGTTTTGAAATTTGCACAGTCTCTTTCTTGGGATTTCAACCCTCAAGACTTACAGGTCTCCACTTTTTGGGTGAATGTGATGCCTCAAGGAACAACCCACAGTTTTCATCACCACCCTTTATCACTCATCAGCGGAACATTTTATGTACAAGTCCCAAAAGACTCTGTGGGGATTCAGTTTGAAGACCCCCGACTGAGCTTAATGATGGCCTGTCCCCCTCAAAAAACTAAAACACCTGAGGCCCAAAAAAATCATATCACTCTGAAGCCAAAAGCCGGCGATTTAGTCCTGTTTGAGAGCTGGATGAAACATCAGGTTCCCCCCAACCCTTCCACGCAAAACAGAGTGAGTGTCAGTTTTAATTACGATTGGAAACGTCCGTGAATTTTGAACTGAAGAATGTCTCTCTTCAGTTCAAAGGAAAGTTTCTTTTTCAGAACCTTCAAGCTCATTTTTCAGGGCCTGGTCTTATTGCTTTTTTAGGCCCCAGTGGTTGTGGGAAATCCACTCTCATTCGACTTCTGGCAGGGCTTCAAAAACCCACTTCTGGACAAGTCATCAAACCCTCTCCCCTCTCCGCGGGTTTTATTTTTCAAGAAAGTCATTTGTTGAACTGGCGAAATGCTTTTGAAAATGTCCAACTTCCTTTAGAGCTCCTAAAACAAACAAAACCCGAAACAGTTCATCAAGCTTTAGCGGATGTCGGCCTTGAAAAGGCAGAAAAACTTTTTCCTTCGGAACTTTCCGGCGGAATGAAAATGAGGGTCAGCTTAGCACGCGCCTTCGTCACCAATCCCCAAGTTCTTTTTTGCGACGAACCCTTTGCCGCTTTAGATGAGGTCACTCGTGAATCTTTACAGGTGGATTTGCGGCAAAGAGTTTTAAAGCTTCAGGGAATTTGTTTTTTCGTCACTCACAATTTAAGTGAAGCCGTGAGTGTTGCCGATCAGATTTATCATTTTTCCGAGCCGGGTGTATTAGACACAAAGCCTTTCATTGTTGATCGCAACCAAGTTTTACCACCCCAGGTGAGCTCACTTCGCCAACAGGTCCGAGGACTTTTTCAGTGAAAAAAAGGATGCCCTTTCTTCTTTTTACTTTGTTTTTAATTTGTGTCTGGGAGTTTCTCTCCTGGAGGTCTTGGATTCCAGAAAGTCTTTTTCCTCCCCCTCATCAGGTTTTAAAGGCTCTAACTGAAACTCCCCACGAATGGCGTGAGGCGACTTTGAGATCCGCCCTAGCCTCTGGAGAGGGTCTTCTAATTAGTTTAGCCTCAGGAGTTCTACTCGCCTTTATCTTAAGTCTCTTTACTCTTCTGAAAAGAGCGCTTCTTCCTTTAGCTGTCTTTTTTCAAACTGTTCCCATTATTGCCATCGCCCCCCTCCTTGTTATCTATTTTGGATACGGCCTTCCCACGGTTGTCGCCTCTTCTGCCATTGTGGCTTTTTTCCCCGTGTTGGCGAGTTTTTTAATTGGCCTTGAAAGCGTTGAAAAAGAAAAACTAGAACTCTTTGAACTTTATCAAGCCAACTCTTGGCAAACTCTTATTAAGCTTCGCCTTCCCTCTGCTTTTCTTTCCCTTTATTCAGGACTCAAAGTCGCCGTGGGTTTAGCTATTATCGGAACTGTGGCCGGAGAATTCGTGGCTGGTGGCGGCTTAGGTTCGATTATTGACGAGGCCCGCACCCAACAGCGCGTCGATCGAGTCTTTGCAGCCCTGGTGCTTTTAGCTCTCTTGGGACTTTTAGGTTTGAGCCTGCTTCAATTTGTATTCTACACTCTCAATAAAATTCGACCTTACGCAAGGTCTTCCGAGGAGCTTTCATCATGAATTCGCATTTCTCAAAAAAAATAATTTCAATCTTTATCCCAATGCTTTGCTTCACTTTTGTCGCCTCGGCGGAAGGAAAAAAAACCATCACTCTGGCTTTGAACTGGAAAGCAGAGCCTCAGTTTGGAGGATTTTACCAAACTCAGTTGGAAAAAAAAATTCCTCTTAAAATACTCGAAGGGGGGTCTGGAACTCCAACCATCCAAATGCTGAGCTTTGGAAAAGTAGATGCCGCTGTTGTCAGTGCGGAGGAAATTTTGATTTCCAATGCACAAAACCCCCAGAATCCGGTGGTGGCTCTTTTTGCTGTTTTTCAGACGAATCCTCAAATCTGGATGACACGACAAGATCGTGGTTTTCACTCCATTGCAGATGTTTTGAATCATCCTGGGCTGGTGGCTGCGCAGTCGGGGTTAACCTATGTTCAGTTTCTCAAGAAAAAATACCCTCATTCAAAAGTGCAATGGGTTCCCTACTCAGGTGGAATTGCAGGACTCATCAACGAGAAAAATTATACTCAGCAGGGATTTCTCACTTCCGAGCCCCTGCTTGCAGAAGAAAAAGGAATTAAAGTCAGTACTTTTCTTATTGCGGATGAAGGCTTTAATCCCTACACCACAGTCCTCGCCGTCAGAAAATCAGATTTGAAAAGCAAAAGGCAGGAGATATTAAAATGGGTCGAGGCCATTCGAAAAGGTTGGGAGGACTATTTGAAAAACCCCCTTCCCGCCAATCAACTTATGGGACAAATCAATACCTCCATGGATGCTAAAACCTTTCAGAAAAGCTCTGAACTTCAGAAAAAACTTATTGAGGCAAAATCCTTAGGGTCCATGACTGAAAAGCGCTGGGACTCTCTGATTCAAACTCTGGTTCGCCTCAAAATCCTTGCTCACCCGTTGAAGGCTCAGGATCAATTTATCAACCTTAAATAGGATGTAAAAACGACATCTCAAAGACTCTCTCAAAAGTAGAAGTTGAGAATTCCACCATTTTGAGGGAAAAAGAAGTTTCGCGATTTTACTTAATCAAAGGAATTTTATGAAAGTCACACCTTTTATTCGACTGGCTGACATCCCCGAAGAAGGTAAAAATTTCACTTGGACTCGGGAAACAAGTGAGCTCAACTCTGTCTTAGCTGACCTTCTTCAAGACCAAAAGTACTCCGTTCAGTTTTACATCAAACCCATTAATAATCGAGATTACACATTAACTGGGACCATCCAAACTCAGGTACCAGAGGCTTGCTCTCTTTGTGGTCTTGATTTCAAGTTTCCCATTCAAATCAAACTTAACGAAATTTTGATCCCCCATCAGACTGATGATCGAAAAGGTCATTACGCTCGCGTAAACCACGTATCTGACGCAGAGAGCAATGAAGAGGGGCCTCAAGCCGTGGAATATGCTGAAAATGACACCTTTAATATGGGTGAATACGTGCACGAGGCGATTGCCATTACAATTCCCTATAAGCCAGTCCCTGAAAGTAATACCCAGGGGGACTGCCTCACCTGTGGTATCAATCAAAGGACCCATAACTTCAGCTACGACGAAAAAATGGAAGACGAGAAGCCCAATCCCTTCGCTGTATTGAAGAATTACAAGCTTCAATAGAGGTTCTTAAACTAAGAGGTTGATTTTAAGACAATTTCCATGCAATTTAACGTACTTTGAAAACACGGGCAACATGGGTGGCCCTTAAGTAACAGATAACCGAGGTTTGAAATGCCAACTCCTAAGAAAAAAACATCTCGTGCAAAACGAGGAATGAGACGATCTCACGATGCTATTTCCGCTCCCGCTATGGCTGTGGATAAAAAATCTGGTGAATTGGTTCGCCCTCACCGCGCTCACAAAGGTACTGACGGTGCCTTTTATTACAAAGGCAAACAAATTTCTGCTAGCAAGTCCTAAGTTTCTGCGGTTAAGTAGTTCAAATGACTGAACGATATCGCACACGTATAGCTGGAACAGGATCTTTTTTACCTGAAAAGATCCTGAGTAATCACGACCTTGAAAAAATGGGCCTCGAGACAAACGATCAGTGGATTGTCGAAAGAACAGGGATCCGTCATCGACACATCACAGCTGAGGGCGAAGCAACT
>DAHVKR010000120.1 GCA_027320785.1 Bdellovibrionales bacterium | reverse complement strand
ATACAGAAGCACTTAAAAAAAAGAGAGAAAAGAAGTGATGACCCTTTGTTTTAATAAAACTCACCGAATCCCTGCGATCATATAGCGATCAAATTCGAAATTTGGATAGCGGAACTCCATTTTATCGGCATAGGTCATGCGCGTGATGGGACCCAAGCGTTTTTTGAAATCATCTAAGCTGGTGGGTTTATTAATATGAGTGGGGTGCTCCATATTTGTCGATTGAGCATAAAAATAAATTCCAGAGGGAAAATTCATCCATTTCTCATTTTCAAAATGTTCTGTGGAAGTATTGATTAGAATATTTGGTGGTGTTGACCAGTCCCTTTCGGGAATTTGCGTGCAATCTTGCAAGTGGTGATGAATTTCAATATCAGATTTGATAAGCCAGTGGTTGAGCATTTTTTGAGATATCCGGATGGCCTCAGGGTCCATATCGAAAAGTCGAAAGCGTTTAAGGGGAAGTCGACCTCGAATCAAAAGAAACTGAGCGAGGAGTCCATACCAAGAACCCATAATCCAAATATCGAGAGGCTCTTTTTTGTTCTGAAAATCCTTTTCAATCAAATCACAAAGCCACAACTTCGAGCGCATTTGTCCATCAGACCAAGCATCTAAATTCAGAGTTTCGATGTTCTTTTGATAGTCATGCATGGATTTTTTCCTCTTTATGTATTCGGCACAAAACGAAAATCACGAAACTGAGTGACACAGTAGCGTGTGAAAATGGATGAAACAAAAACAGGCGCCAGCAAATTGAAAAGGGGGATGTAGTAAAGAGGAGTTGTGAGAATACCCAGCCAAAAAAGAGATCGCGAGTTTTGCTTCATAAAGGCTTTGGCCTCAGGGCCAGAGGAGATTTCCATCAAGGCCTCCCAAGAGAAAACACGAGAGTTAAACCAAGAAAGCAAAACATAGGGAATGACGATGGCGGCAATAGGAAAAGAAATCCAAAAGGGGAGAGTTCCGATCCACACAAAAAGATAGCGAACGGAATAGGAAAGGGAATGCCGCAAACTAGAAAGAATAGAGTTGGAGGCTTTTTTAAGGTTTGGGAATTCAGATCTTCGAAGTTCGCTGACAAAAACAGGAATCAAGATAGCTGAAGCAAGTAGAATGGCCGTCACCAAGGCGGCTGGAAGGATAACAACAAAAATAATGGCACCGGCTGTGACGGCAACGAGAGGGTTGGAGGTCATGGTAAAATAGGGTTCCAAGAGTTGCACAAGGCGTTGCATAAGACTCAAATCATAAAGCCTGAGCCCCAGACTTGTGATCCAGCCCCAAGAGAGCCATGTGATCAAGGACCATAATAAAAAAGAGCCTAAGAAGGGGACGGCCAATAGACGTAAAACGCGAGGCTTTAAAACATCCACAAATGACTTTATAATAAGAGTGATTAAGTTCCCGATATTCATAGGATTTTATCATCATGTGCAGAACCATTTAAAATGTCCAGCCCTGGGCCTCTGCGCACAGGAGAAAACACCTAATACTTGCGAGGAACAAGGGTATCGTGTAAAGGATCCTCATGACTTTAACAGACCTACTTATTGTGCCAGAGTCTCATCGAGACCATAACTGGGAAAACCAATTTTTTGACGAGCTCCTGAAGTCAAAGGTGACTCTTTTGGATGAAGGCCCTCAGATGGGACCCGATAAGTGGCCCTACCTGATGGTAGAGGCTGGAGGCTCCGGGGACGAGCCGCTGATCAATATTTTAAATTGGCTTTCGACAAAAGGAATTGGTCTCGTGATCAACCCGACAAAAGAATATCCTGATTATGTTTTTCCTTGGGGCATGCTATGGAACTTTAAAGAAACAGGTTTGTTTCGCTTGAACCAAGCACCTGTGATTCAAGGTCAGGTGGAGCTCAAGAACGAACAGGGTCTTATTGCAGGCGCTCCTACACCACAGTATTTACCAGACTATGTGCGCGATATTTTAAGACAGTTCTTTTTTGATCAAGGTTTGATGCAAGTGAAGATTCTTGTCATTAGTCAGGATGGAAAACATTTTGATTTAGCTTTTTCTTTAGAATCATTGGGAAATCCTCCCGAACAAGAGCATTCGGGAATACTTGAGGCTTTTAGCTGGTTTTTGCCAGCTCACTATTCTTTAATTTTATTAAGCGAAAAAGAAGTAAAAGGATTTGTCCCCCTTTAATTTTCAAGAGGGACAAAGTTTAAACTAAGATTCAAACTCTCCCGGAGAGGGAAGCAAATCCATCAGGCATTCGCGCCAGTATTCAGGGGCTTCTTCCGTGTAATCAATAGCAATGTGAAAACCTCTTTTCCCTAAAAACTGGGTGCGAGCCACAATGCCAGAGAGTTCTAAATTCATATCATCGAGTCTCATATAGACTCGTTCGCCAATAAGCTCATCTATATTAAGGTTTTTTCTTAAATGAGGAGCAACAAGCTCTCCTCGATCGACAAGAATAAGTAGCCCAGTTGAGGAGGCTTCGACAATTCGACCCTCACGAGTGAGTTTTGAAAAATCACTAAGAGAAGATATATAGGATACTTTGACGGGTGATAGTTCTTTGCGAGGCGCTGATCGGTTTTTGCGCTTATTAACTGCTTTTTTCACTACTTTAGTTTTCATTTATGACCTCGAATTCCTCGTACAAGAAACTCTTCGGTCAGGACTAGACCAAAGTTTAAGACTTTTTCACGGCGATCGCATAAGAGTGGGTTGAATCTCGAAAGGCCCAACCAATCGCTGTCAAACTTGTAAACGAATACGTATCGTTTTGGGATGGTTTCCAGTCAAGAATTTGAATATGGGCAATGGTATAAAACTCAGTTGAGCTTTTGAAAACGGCTTCTTTGGCTGACCAGAGAAGTTCTACTTCGGGGGAGTCGGCAACTTCGCTCTCTGTGGAAATGCGCTCGATTATTTTTGTCGAGATACGTGTGACATCTTCAATGTCAAAACCCAGAGAGCGATTGCTAAATGCAAAGCCACCCATTCCATTGCAATGACTAATTGAAACAAAGAAGTTTTTTAAAACAGGAGGAGCTTCTAAATCCCAGATCGAGTCTTCGATCTGATCGGGATGATGTTGTTTTAAAAAATCAAGAATGCCTTTTCGAATCTCTTGGCGATACTCAGCATTCTCGCTTCCCCATTCGGGTCGAATATCTAAATGAAAAACCTCTTGAGGAAGAAGATGGGCTTTGACGAGAGTTTCAATTTTCTCAGCTGAGGTCATACCTCAGTATAGATAAACTTATCCGGCCAAGTCACGGGTTCGTTGCTGGTTATAGACATCATGCGATCTAAAGAAACTTGAGCTTTCGCTCGAAGACTTTCCGGCAAGTTTACTTGTGGCTGCAGGAACTGAAGTGAGGACCTTATTTTTTCAAGAGTGTTCATTTTCATATAAGGGCAGTTATTGCAATTACAGCTTCCATCTTCAATGGGGGCTTGGATGAGTTCCGCGTCGGGACGCACTTTTTTCATTTGATGAAAAATACCAGGCTCTGTTGCGACAATAAACTTTTGTGAAGGATTTTTCTCAACTTCCTCTAAAAGTCTAGAGGTAGACCCCACAACTTGGGCATGCTGAAGAATCGCATCTTCGCACTCAGGGTGAGCAATCACAACAGCATCCGGATTTTTCATGATGAGTTCCACAAGACGTTTAGCATTGAACAAAACATGAACTTCGCAAGCACCCGGCCAAAGCTCCATTTGACGATTATATTTTTTTGAAAGGAAGCGTCCTAAGTGTTGATCGGGTCCAAAAAGAATTTTTCGATCTCGAGGGATAGCTTCTAAAATTTGAGGAGCATTACTGGAAGTGACTATAACATCTGATATCGCCTTCACCTCAGCAGATGAGTTAATATAGGTTACGGCAATTCCATCGGGATGTTTTTCTCTCCAGGCTTTGTAGCGATCGAAAGGAGCGCCGTTGACCAGCGAGCAGCCGGCATTTAGATCGGGAACGAGAACTGTTTTGGTCGGATTTAGAACTTTCACACTTTCTGCCATGAAGACAACGCCGGCTAAAAGAATCACATCTGCATTTGTTTTCTGTCCCATCTTCGCAAGATAAAAACTATCACCCACATGATCTGCAATATCTTGAATGTCACCGTCCTCGTAGTAGTGAGCGAGAATAACAGCATTCTTTTCTTTTTTGAGTCTTTGAATGTCTGCAATGATATCTTGCATGGAGGCCTTCCTTCGGCGGAGGCTTGAAAGATTCTAAAGAAGTGCTCCACCTTTGAGCACGGTCATAATCGATTTCGAGACAGTCTTCAATGATTCTAAGACGCCCACACCTTGATTTGCCTCGGCTTCGAACTCGGGAGAGTTATATAAGTTGAGAGCTTTTCGCAATTCAGTCAGAGAGGCGGCATTGGGGAGGTCTCGCTTGTTGTACTGAATAACAAGAGGGATCTCTTGAATATTGTATCCCTGCTGCTCTAGATTCGTTTTTAAGTTGCGAAGGGACTCGATATTTTCTTCCATGCGCTCTTTTTGAGAGTCCGCGACGAAGATAATACCATCTAAGCCTTTTAAAATAAGCTTTCGTGAAGCATCGTACACGACTTGGCCGGGAACTGTATAAAGATGAAGGCGGGTTTTAAAGCCCTGGACATCCCCCATTTGAATGGGAAGGAAGTCAAAAAAGAGAGTTCTTTCTGTTTGAGTATCAGATTTTTCCAGATCAGATCGCATTTCAGGATTTGTCTGTGCGTAGATCCACTGCATATTGGTGGTTTTACCACCTAAGGAAGGGCCATAGTACACAACCTTGCAGTGTATTTCCTTCGCATTGTAGTTGATAAATGACATCCCAAATCCTCGCTGGTCCGAACCAGCCTTTAAATTTCAATCCTATTTTGTAAAGCTCGTCCCATGGTTCTTTCATCAATGTAATCGATGTCGCTGCCGATGGGAACCCCTTGGGCAATTCGACTGATTCGAATACCCTTTCCCTGAACAAGGCGACTGATATAAAGAACAGTGGTGTCGCCTTCCAGATCTGCATCTAAAGCTAAAATCACTTCTTTTACATCACCGGATTCAAGACGAGACATCAATTCGTTCAGTTTCAATTGTTCAGGCCCAACGCCCTCAAGAGGTGAAAGAGCTCCATGTAAAACATGGTAGCGACCTTGGTAAACACCTGAGGACTCAATTTGGGTAATATCGGAGGGTTCTTCAACAACACAAAGCAGGTCATTACGACGATGAGGATTTTCACAGTAAGTACAAAGATCAGAATCCGTGAAGTTAAAGCAGTTGGGGCACTCATGCACTTCCGCT
>DAHVKR010000011.1 GCA_027320785.1 Bdellovibrionales bacterium | reverse complement strand
GGGATGTGATGCCCATTCGGATTGGCCGTGACAGCAATATTCAAGACAATACGGTTATTCATGGGACCTATCAGAAATTTGCCACCACAGTCGGAGAGCAAGTCACGGTCGGGCATTCTTGTGTTTTACATGGAACCACCATTGAAAATAAATGTCTGATTGGAATGGGGAGTATTTTGATGGATGGATCTCATATTGGTGAGGGATCCATTGTGGGAGCTGGTAGTCTTGTCACAGAAGGCTCCAAATTTCCGGGTGGAGTTTTAATTTTAGGCCGTCCAGCTAAAGTGATTCGTCCCTTAAAGCCTGAAGAAGTGGCTTTTCTTTATCAGAGTGCAGAAAATTATAAACATTATCAAACTTGGTATAATGATGGAGGCGTCAATGAGTCTTGAAAATTTAAAACAACATCTCGCTTTGACTTTTGATGATATTCTTTTAGTTCCTCAGTATTCGGAAATTATTCCCAGTGAAGTTCAGCCCCGAAGTCACTTTGCCCGGGATTTGGATCTCAATATGCCCATTATCTCGGCCGCCATGGATACAGTGACAGAAAATAAGCTGGCACGGGTGATGGCTCAAAATGGAGGACTGGGTGTTATCCACAAAAATATGAAAGTGGAGCAACAGGCCTTCGAAGTTGAAAAAGTAAAAAAATATGAAAGTGGAATGATTCAGGATCCGATTACTCTGGGACCTGATCATTATGTTCGTGAAGCTTTAGATGTGATGGCTCGTTACTCCATTTCGGGAGTACCCATTACGGTGCAAGGGAAACTTGTTGGTATTTTAACGAATCGAGATCTCCGCTTTGAAACAAATGTGGATCAGCCAGTTAAAAATTTGATGACGAAAGATAAATTAGTCACAGCTGAAGAAGGAACTACTCTAGCTCAAGCCAAGAAGATTCTTCAGCAACATCGTATTGAAAAACTCCCCGTGGTGGACAAACAAGGTTATCTAAAGGGTTTGATTACGATTAAAGATATTGAAAAAGCTCAAGCTTATCCCTTTTCAACAAAAGATAGTAAAGGTCGCTTAATAGTAGCAGCCGCTGTGGGCGTAGGACCTGAGTCCTACGAGAGAGTTGATGCTTTAGTGCAAGCTCAAGTCGATGTGATCTGTGTCGATACGGCTCATGGTCATTCGAAAAATGTGATGGAAGTGGTGAAGTATATTCATCAAAAATATGCGGATGTGATTATTGTAGCAGGGAATGTGGTGACGGCGGAAGCAACAGAGGCTTTGATAAAAGTTGGGGCTGACGTGGTAAAAGTGGGAGTAGGACCTGGTAGTATCTGTACGACGCGTGTTGTGGCGGGCGTGGGAATGCCTCAAATCTCAGCCATTCAAGAATGCTCAAAGGCCGCCAAGAAGCTCGGGAAAACGATTATTGCCGATGGAGGCATCAAGTATTCTGGGGATTTAGCAAAGGCACTTGCATTGGGAGCCAACTCTGTGATGATCGGGAATCTTTTGGCCGGAAGTGACGAAGCTCCCGGTGAAACGATTTTATATCAAGGACGTACTTATAAAGTTTATCGAGGTATGGGAAGTCTGAGTGCGATGGCAGAAGGTTCAAAAGATCGTTATGCTCAAGCTGATATTTTAGATGAGGATAAGCTTGTGCCGGAAGGCATTGAAGGTAAGGTTCCCTACAAAGGAAGTGCATCAGCGATTCTGCATCAATTGGCTGGAGGATTGAAATCAGGAATGGGATACTTAGGTGCGATTAATATTGAAGAGCTTCAAAAGCGGGCGCAATTTGTGCGCATCAGCCCACAGGGATTGCGTGAATCTCATGTTCATGATGTGAGCATTACAAAAGAAGCCCCTAACTATCGTCTGGAGTCTTAATCTATGGTTCGCGGCTTTCTCATTCTTGATTTTGGCTCTCAGTATACTCAGGTTATTGCTCGTCGTTTGCGCGATTTGGGATATTACTCAGAAATTTCAGCCTATGATATTTCAGTCGATGAAATTAAAAAGAAAAATCCTTTTGGTATTATACTGAGCGGAGGCCCACAGTCTGTTTATGACGAGAACTCTCCGAGACGTGATATTTTAGAATTAGGGAAATTAAAACCTCTTTTGGGAATTTGTTACGGTTTCCAAATGATGGTTCATCAGACGGGAGGAAAGGTCGAAACCTCCCCTTACCGAGAGTATGGACGAAAAGTTCTCAACTGGAAGAAGAAATTTCGGGGTGGCGACTTGATCCAAAAGGTTTGGATGAGTCATGGGGATGTGGCCACCCATGTGCCGCCTGAGTTTCAGGTTTTAGCTGAGACCTCTCATCATCCGGCTGTTATTCAGTCGGATCGTATGCTGGGTGTTCAGTTTCACCCAGAGGTTTTTCACTCCGAACGGGGAGAAGAAATTTTCCATGAGTTTGCAGAAATGTGTCAGGCTCAGCCTCAATGGAATGCCAATTCAATGTTGGAAGAGATTTCGCAATTTGTACGATCTCAAGTCAAAGAGGGTGAAAAAGTTTTGTGTGCCTTAAGTGGTGGAGTGGATTCTACCGTTGTGGCGACATTGTTACATAAAATTTTAAAACCCGATCAACTCCAGTGTGTTTTTGTAGATACGGGATTACTTCGAGATCGAGAAGCAGAAGAAGTGATGGCAGCTTATTCTGAGTTGCATTTACCTGTTGTGAAAGTGGATGCCTCTGAAGTGTTTTTAAATGCTTTGAGTGGCGTTACCGATCCTGAAAGAAAACGAAAGATCATTGGACAAAAATTTATTGAAGTCTTTGATCAGAAAGTGAAAGAACTGAAGACCCATTTTACGTGGTTGGCTCAGGGAACTTTATATCCCGATGTCATTGAGTCTGTGAGTCTTCATGGTACCAGTGTAACTATTAAGTCCCATCATAATGTGGGGGGGCTGCCAGAGAAAATGCATCTCAAGGTTTTGGAACCGGTACGATTTCTTTTCAAAGATGAAGTTCGAAAAATAGGTGATGAACTTCAGGTTCCTCACCCTATTCTTTATCGGCATCCTTTTCCAGGTCCAGGTCTGGCTATTCGAATTTTAGGAGCTGTGAATTCTGAAAACTTGGAAATTCTTCGAAAAGCGGATCGTGTATTTATCGATTATCTTAAAGAAAATAATCTCTACTCCGAGATTTGGCAGGCTTTCTGTGTTCTCTTACCCGTGCAGTCTGTGGGGGTTCAGGGCGATTCGAGAACCTATGATTCGGTATTAGCTCTTCGAGCTGTGACCAGTCGAGATGGAATGACAGCGGATTGGTACGACTTTGATTTACACCATTTACGAGAAGTCTCAGCTCGGATTACAAATCAAGTAAAAGGGATTAATCGTATCACTTATGATGTGACATCAAAGCCTCCAGCTACCATCGAGTGGGAATAAAATTCGCGCAAGTTGGTGCTCTCTTTTAGAAGCTTTTCATCGACTGTAACAAAATTTGACAGTTTTTTTCTGCCAAATCGTTCTGAATTGTCGTTAAGGCTTTGTGCTTTTTTCAATTGATCTGACAAAGTTTGCCTCTCGTTTTTTTTAGAAGCTGTGTTAATTGTGGGGCCAGCCATAAATCTTAAATGGGGGGAATTATGGGGACACAGGGGAATAAGGGTTTCGAATCTATTAAAAGTTCATCAACATTTGAGCAGATTGAGAAGTTTGAATTGCTCAATCAGTTTCTCGCACTTTGTATGTTGACGATTGTCTTAGGCGTGTTTCTATCTGGTTGTGGACAACCGGGTAGTATTCAAGGAGCCTATGAAGAGTCTCAGGGTTCAGTAAAACCTACGGCACAACAAAGCGTTGCCGATATCCCAGTTGTGGATAAAGTGAAGAGCATTGAAGTTCAAGAATACAACCAAGCTGATGTTCTCGTTGTCGTGGATAATTCAGCCTCTATGAGATTTGAACAAGCCAATATGGCCGAGAGATTTTCGAGTCTTATGGACGAAATGAAAGGTTTGGACTGGAAATTAAGCATTGTAACTACTGATGTATCCCAAGATGCTCCTAAAAAAGATGGTCGTTTTCTTGAGTTTGCAGGTCTCACGGATACAACTTCTTTAACTTCAGATATGGATCCTGAAGTTGTAAAAAAAGCATTCGCAGCGACTATCCAAAGACCTTCTCGTGAAGGAAGTCCGAATGAACAAGGAATTAAAGCCACTTACCGTGCTTTAGAAAGACATCCAGATTGGTTGCGTCCCAATGCTTCATTCAATGTTGTGGTGGTGACAGATTCTGATGAAACACCTGCTAAAGGAAAAGCTGAAATTCGCAATAACCCCAGTGATTTACTTAAATATATTCAATCCAATTATCCTTCTAAGCCTTTCTTCTTTCACTCCATTATTGTGAAAGAGGGTGATGAGGTTTGTTTGAAAAAAGATGATAACGAAGCCTATGGACGGAGCTATGCTTGGTTATCAGAAAAAACAGGCGGAGTGATTGGTGATGTTTGCCAAAAAGATTATTCTCAACAATTGAAGATGATTGGACAGAAAGTCAGTCAGCAAATTCGCGAAATCCAACTAGACTGTTTGCCAGTAGAAAACTCCGTTAAAATTCAAAGTGGAGTTGATGATATTCAAGATTTTACAGTGGATGGTTTAACCATCAAGTTGGCTCAGCCATTGCCTGCAGGAATGACTCAAGTGCATTATCAGTGCTATGCACAGTCTTTTTAGAACTCGGCTGGACTAATATCTAGAGAGTTTTAAGACTAAAGTATCTTAATAAAATCACTGTATTTTCCGATAAAAAACCATGATCCGATCATGGTTTTTTATTTTTGGCACCGTACTTCTTTTGGCCTTTCAAAGTCAGGCCGCCGGTTGGCAAGTTATTAAAGCCAACATCAAAAATAAAAATTTCGAAACCTCCGTAGCTCTCAGAACCGTGAAGCTGGGAAAAACAGAGAGTTTGGCCGCCGTTATGCAAAACTCTCGAATCAGTTCGAAGCTCTATCCCAACTTTAAAAAGACAACAACGGATGATATCGCGAAGTACCTCTTAAAATCCTATCCCCAAAAATATCAAAAAGAGAGTTTAGAGTCTGTTCAACTTTATCGAACAGAGAATAATCTAGAATATATTCGCCTGATGGTAAAAAAGAGAAAAAATGATTTTTTGATTTCCTTTGCACTCGTGAAGAAGCCTTTTCTCTATAGAAGCTACAATGAAACGGATTTGTTACAGAGAATATTTATCGCGGAAGAGAATAAAAAAATTGGCGATAAGAAATCTGCATCAATTTTAAAACTTTTGATGAATGAGGCTCAGGCGGCAGGATTTTCCTATGACACTCAAAGTCTTTTGGATTCCTTTAATAATGCTAAAAATAAATTTGATTTTAGTAAACTGAATGATCTTGTATATGCTTCCCAACAGATTGCTCCCAGTATTAATGCTTTATCGACATCAGTAGATCGACAAGGAGCTGGATTCACTCAGGCGGCTCGAGGCATTGAGAGTTCCATTAATAAACTTTCAGATCCAAAAAATCAGCTGCTTGCGGGAACGGGTTTTGGCATTGGTGTCGGTGTGGGAACTATGTTTAGCAATGTGGCCGTTATGGCTGTCAGCTCTGCCTATACAGGGATTAAAAACCTTTTTCTGGATCTTTTAAGTCTTTATCGTCCCGGGGAAAGAGATAAGCTTTTGGCCGAATCCAATCAAGCTTGGGCGGATTATGAAAACCTGCAAAAAGAAATGTATTTGTATGAAAAACAGCTTCAAGATTTAGAACTGGCTTTGCAGGTCGCTTCTGGGAAACCGCTCGAGCAAATCTTTGATCTCAGTGATGAAAAAAATCTTTCTAAAAATCCTTCTCTGAATGGAACCGGAGGAGTTGCATGTCGGGGATCTTACACAACAGAGCAACTGGATCAGTTGAAAAGAATTGGTTTGGCTTTACAGAGCGATCCCAATGTAAAGAAACAACTTTGCCAAAAACTTGATTCCATTATGGATATGATCGAAGACTTGTCTTATCAAATGAATGTGACAAGGGCTTTGATTTCTAAGAATATTCTGGTGGCTTATAATAATATTATTGAAAACAAGCAAAAAGCTTTGGAAGGCCCTGACGTCATCAATAAGGCGGCGAAAGAGTGCCGTAGTTTGGCCGAGAAAAGACATGAAGCTCTTCAGGAAAGGTATGAGGCCTGGAAGTGTGATGATCAAAAAAACTCTCAAGACTGTGCCGACTTAAAAAGTATTATGGATGGAGTTTCAAAGCGTATTCAAAACTGTAATCAAAAAAGCTCAGACGTGATGGCGAGTTACGATAGCAATTATCTGTCTTTGGCTAAATCCATGGAGAATATGCAAAATAAAATGGATGAGAGAATGGACGACTTTTTGAAGTCAGATTGTGACAGCCGTGATCCCAAATCTTACTGCCAGGGGCAAGATGGTGTGATGGTCAAAGTCAAGAAAGCCTATAATGCTCGATTGGCTCAGATGAAGGCCTCTCAATGTCCTAATTTAAAAACAGATCGTTTTGGTCTTAAATCGGATGTTCTCGCAGGCCAACTGAAGACTCAGGCTGATCTGAATCCTGTTTCAACCTCCAACTCCCGAAGTCCTGCTTCGGTCAGCTCTTCTCAGAATGAAAATACGCCTTCTGGGAACATTTTTTCTCGTATGTGGAATGGTTTTGTGGGGGGGCTTAAATCCCTCCTGAGTTGGTTTCATTAACACGCCGCGCACACGGCTTTGATCCATGATTTTACAAGGGGTTTTTGCTAGTCTTGAGGGCAATGTCCTTTGTTCACCTGCATACCCATTCTGAGTACTCACTTTTAGAGGCTTCCTGTCGTCTGAAGGCTTTAGCTAAAAAGGCGAAAGAGTTTGAAATGCCAGCTTTAGCTTTAACAGATAATGGCAATATGTTTGGAGCCATTGAGTTTTATTTTGCCTGTCAAAGCCAAGAGATCAAACCCATTATTGGAATGGATGCTTATGTGGCGCCGGGTGGGCGATTCGAGAAAAAGCAAGATCGAGAAGCTTTTATGGGGCCTCGTCGATTGGTTTTGTTGGCTCAAAGTTTAGAGGGCTATAAAAATCTTTGTTGGCTTTCATCTAAAGGTTTTCAAGAGGGTTTTTATTGGAAGCCTCGTATTGATGATGAGTTATTGAAAGAATGGAATCAGGATCTAATCTGTTTAACAGGCGGTCTTCGTGGTGAAATCCCCGATCTCTTTTTGAAAGAAGGACCTGAAGCAGCACTAGCTCGAATTCGACAGTTGAAAGAAATATTTGGCGATCGTTTGTATTTAGAAATGAATCGAACTCTTCCTGTATGGAATGAAATCAATGAGTTTATCCTGGAGGCATCCAAGATTGAGTCTGTACCTGTGGTAGCGGGGAATGATATTCATTATCTAGTTCCAGATGATCTAATAGCTCAGGAAGTTTTGATCTGTGTGGGAACCAATAGAACCTTAGCAGATGAAAATAGAATGAAGTTAGGCTCTTCAGAGTTTTACTTGAAGAGTTCTCAACAGATGAGAAAGCTCTTCGCGGATGTTCCGCAGGCTCTTGATAATACGCTTGAAATTGCGGAGCGATGTAATCTGCAGTTTAAGTTAAAAAATGAACAAGGAAAACCCATCTATCATCTTCCGCAATTTCCGACGGAAGAAGGTCGGTCTGTTGAAGATGAAATTCGATATCGAGCCGAACAAGGCTTAAATTCACGTTTTCAGGAAATGGAAAAGCTCGGTCGTAAAATAACGGATGCGGACCGGGAAGATTATCAGAAGCGCTTAAGCTATGAACTTTCGATTATTGATCGCATGGGGTTCAACGGTTATTACCTGATCGTACAAGACTTCATTAACTGGGCGAAAAAAAATGGAATTCCAGTGGGACCAGGTCGGGGCTCGGGTGCGGGCAGTCTGGTGGCCTTTGTTCTTAGGATTACTGATTTAGATCCTCTTCCTTATGGGCTTCTTTTCGAACGTTTCTTGAATCCAGAACGGATTTCCATGCCCGACTTCGATATCGATTTCTGTATGGATAAACGGCCTCGGGTTATTCAATATGTAACAGAAAAGTATTCACCTGAAAGTGTCTGTCAAATTATTACCTACGGAAAACTGCAAGCTCGTGCGGCTATTAAAGATGTAGGTCGAGTTTTAGGGATGACTTTTGCGGAAGTAGATGTGGTCACGAAGCTTATTCCGGATAAGTTGGGGATTTCCTTAAAGGAAGCATTAGAGCTTGAGCCTAAGCTTACAGAAATGATGGAGATGAACCCTCAAGTGGCGACACTTTTGGATTTAGCTCAGAGAGTGGAAGGCCTGGTTCGACATGCCGGCATTCATGCGGCCGGTGTGATTATTGCGGATGGCAAAGTGACTGACTATGCTCCGCTTTTTAAAGGAGCAGGGGACGAGAACGTTGTTCAGTATGATATGAAACATGCTGAAAAGATAGGTCTGATTAAGTTCGACTTTTTAGGTCTTAAAACTTTGACTCATATTCAGAGAGCCTTGGATTTGATTCAAAAAAATAAGAATGTCACACTTGCGGCCAATCAAATCCCTCTTGATGATCCCGCTTGTTTTGAACTTTTAGGTCGTGGTGATACCGCAGGGGTGTTCCAGTTTGAAGGCGATGGCATCACGGATGCGACGAAGAAAATTCGTCCCTCCAGTTTTGCAGATGTAACAGCGATCACGTCTTTATATCGACCAGGTCCAATGGCTAATATTCCAGAATATACAGCTCGTAAGCATGGAGAAAAGCCCGTTGAGTATCTTATTGATGAAACTCGAAATATTCTACAAGAAACTTACGGCATCCTAGTTTATCAAGAACAGGTCATGGCCATTGCTTCTGTGGTTGCAGGTTACTCACTGGGTGAAGCGGATATGCTCCGTCGAGCTATGGGTAAGAAAATCAAATCTGAAATGGATCTTCACCGTGACCGCTTTATGAAAGGAGCCAAAGAAAAAGGCTTCGATATTGATAAGTCTGGTGAACTTTTCGATTTGATGTATAAGTTTGCCGACTACGGGTTTAACAAATCCCATGCGGCGGCCTATTCCGTTGTAACGCTGCAGACAGCTTACTTAAAAGCCCATTACCCAGTTGAATTTTTTGCGGCTCTTCTTTCTACAGAAATTAGTAATACTGATAATATTGTTAAATATGTAAAGGACGCACAAAAACGCAAAATTGAAGTACGTCCTCCGCATATTAACTTTTCTGATTACTTATTTTCCTGCCACGATAATACTATTTATTTTGGTTTAGGAGCTATTAAAGGTGTCGGAGAATCAGCTGTGCAGGCTATTCTCGAGGCACGAGAAAGCTTACCTCAAAAACGGTTTGAAAGTATTGATGAGTTTTTCAATACAGTTGAACTTAAAAAAGTTAATAAAAAAGTAATTGAGTGTTTGATTAAAGCTGGAGCTTTTGATGATTTTGGCTACCATCGTGCGCAGTTATTAGCGGGCTACTCTAAATTTTTAGATGTGGCGGTAACTAAAAATCAAGATCGTGAAGTGGGGCAGGTCTCTCTTTTTGATTTAGATGAGTCTTTTGATACGCAGGTTCAACTTGATGAGGTGACTCCTTGGACTCGAACCATACAATTAGCCAATGAAAAAGAAGTTTTGGGATTTTATCTCAGTGATCATCCTCTGAGAGGATACGACTCTTTAATTCAGGTCTGGAGCTCTGGAAGTGTTGAAGACATTTTAAAAAGTGTGGCACATGTTGAAACTAAAGAAAAAAAGAGAATCATCGTCGCAGGTCTGATCTCGGAACTTCGTGAAGTCATAACCCGTAAGGGAACTCGAATGGCCTTTGGAAAAGTAGAAGATTTAACCGGGCAAATGGAACTTATTTTCTTTCCGGATACTTTTGCAACATACGAAGCTCTTTTGAAAACAGATAAGCCTCTCCTTATGGGAGGAACTTTAGAAGCTGAGAATGGAAGCGGTAAATTGCTTGTGGACACGGCCAATACTTTAGACGGTGTTTTTACAAAGGCCCAAAAGGTTGTTGTTCATTTGGACCGACTCCAACCAGATCAGTACGAACTCCTTTATTCAATATTGATGGAGTATGAGGGTGAAATCCCTTTAGAGTTGCAGGTTTTTGTATCAGAACTAAATCGACGCGTTGTTTTAGAAGATTCTCCCCTCAAGGGATTACAAATGGATTCGCAGCTTTTTGAAAAAATCCAATCCCACTTGGGACAAACGGGATTTTTTGAAATTCAGATGAGGTCATCATGAAATACATAATAAGTTTCTTGCTTCTCTTAATAGCTTTACCTGGTTATTCTCAAACGCTGGATAAAACAGTGACAGTTGAAAGTCCTGATACCACAGGAAAAACTCCCATTTCACAGTTGGTTGATCAAGCCAATCAAAAGATGGCAGAAGATCTTATTATCGATTACGTAGGCGCTGAAGCCTATAATCGGAGTAAAGATGTACTGACAGCCAAGGTAATCAAAAATTCTCAGAAATTCACACCTTACCAACGAACGTCCGATATAGAGAGAGGTCCTTTTGGGATTCGTGTTACGGTTCAATACAAGGTCTCTCTGACAGATTTTCGTAAACTTTTGTCTGACGCAGGAATGTTTTCAAAGACAAGGTTAGCTAATAATATTCTAAGCTTTATCACAATTGAAAATGAATCAGGGGATCGAATTGGTGAAAGCTGGAATAAAAAAACAAAATCCTCAGAAGCTCTTGATTGGATGCAAGAGTGGAATGAGGATTTTAAAAAAGTTTTTGAAAAAGCTGGTTTTACCTATAATAAAAACTTGAACCCTGTTTGGTTGGAACAATTGAGTAATGATATTTCGGCTCAAGATATTATGAACCGTAATACTTTGAAGAGTTCATTTATCTTATGGGGAACAGGCCGAATTATTCGAGATAAAATTAGTCACGAAAAAATACTTTCGGTAAAGATGAAAATATACTCGCAAGAATACCGAAAAGAAGTGACGGATTCAGCCCGCCGTTTTTCTATTCGCGATGACGGCCATCCTAAGTTTGAAGTTTGGGCTCAGGATTTGGTCAGCCAAATTGATGATATAGATGTTAAATCTCTCAATCAAGAGCCTCTAATGAGACTGGTTATTAATGGGTCTGTACCTTTAATGGAGCAGGATCAATTTCGGCAACTTATTATAAACTCGACTCCTCTTATAAAGACGGTCTCGGAACGTCGTTTTGCTTCGAATGAAATTGTTTATGAGGTCGAAACAGACTCCACACCTCAGATATTGGCTCAGAAACTTAAGAATTTAACTTGGAAGGGTCATAAGTTGAAAGCAGAGACGAGCCAAAATGAAATTCGTTTGGAGATATTAAAATGACAACTCGAATGAAGGAATCCTTTTCGATTTCTCGATTTTTCTATTTTGTTTTAACTGCACTCATGTTGAGTGGATGTTCTTTATGGTCGCCCACTCATTCGAGCCCGATTCGCGAAAGTCGAGATCAAAGTTTAGAAGCTCCGAAATCAATGGACAGTTCAGTTAAAAAACGTTTGGGTGTTCTTCCCTTTTTAGACTTCGGAAGTCGACCCAGCGATCTTAAAAGTGATGCTCAAGTTCGTTTTGTTGAAGAGTTGAATCGCTCGGGTCAGGTCTTGGCTTTTTTGATTAATAAGTCCGATCTTAATTCTTGCCCTGTTGTAAACGAGGAATACGATCTTAAAGTCTGTTCGCGGGACTCTCAAAAACTTGGCTACCAAGCCCTTGTTGAAGGTAAGATTCTTGATTTTAAAATTAAGAGAACGGCTGATAAAGTAGGTCTTATTCGAAATCTTCAAACTACATTCGAGGCCGTTCTAAAAGTGAGAGTGTTTTCGGTTAGAGGGCAAAAGGAAATCTTTAATACGATTAAAACTGTTCGATATAGCTTAGATGATGTTCGAATCGCCGAGCGTGTTACAACAGACCAGTTTATTGAAAGTAACCCGGCACTAGTTGAAAAAGTGATTACTGATGGCTTCTTGGAGTTTATT
>DAHVKR010000119.1 GCA_027320785.1 Bdellovibrionales bacterium | reverse complement strand
TTTTCTAAAAACTTCGGTAAAAAGGGAACAGCTCCCTACACTCTCGAAACTCAGAATATCGATGTGGTTCGCTACACACCCAATCAAGTCTATAAAGGAAATACGCCTCGAAGATTCCACACCGACACAGGCGAAGGAGCTTCCGACCACTTCCCTGTCTACGCGCGCATACAATTACGATCGGCAGCTCAGGCCCAATAGCCTGAGCTCGACTTAAAATAATTAATAAAAAAGATATTCCAGATTAAACTGAGCTTGTGTTCGAGCCCCTTTATCGTGGCAGCTCTTTAAGCTTCTCGACCATTTGCGTTTCGGCTGTGATGTGAGTTGGGCTTCTGTACCTGAAAAGGCAATCACATCCGAAGACTTGCCTACCTCAGATGTTTGTAGCTCTCCTTTAGGTTCCGCACATTGAGGTGTGACCCATTGAAGATCCACTTGTGTGGACTCAACTTGAAAACTTTGTCCTTTATTTGGCAGGTCTAGCTGAGATTCCAAACTCTTCAAAGTCCATCCCGCCGCTGACCGAATACCTGTAGCTGAGATATCTTGAGCAAACTTGAGCGTTTCAATCTCGCTGCCCATCTCGCCTTGACTGCTGATATCCACTGAAATTTCATGTTGTGAATTCTGTCGGAAAGAAAAAGCTTTTTTAGCGTAGGTCAAATAGATCTTGGTTTTTCCCATGGTGGCCATGGCACTTCCAATTTGAAGGTTTCCATCAGCTGAAACAACTTCGAGTCCTTGATTCACTTTATTGAGGACTAAATGCAGAGTCCATTTTTCACTAATGGTCCCACGATCTGAATATCGAAGCTGACAGTCTTTAATAACTTGCTGATTTTGAGTGACTTGAGGAAAGGATTCATCACGTAAACACATTTCCATGAGACTTCCCACTTGCTCAATATTTTGCAAAGTCCAAATGGGTTGTCCATAAGTTCCCACTCGCAGGTCTTGTGAATTATTTTGACCCGAGTATTCACCTTTTGCAGGGCGGTTGAGGTCTTGATCTGCGGGCGTACATGAGATCAAAGTGAGGGTGGAAAGTGAAAGAAAAAGAAGGGAAAAATTCAGTGTTTTCATCGACCGTGTTTATGGCATAAAATTCCAGGAAAAGCTTCGAAGAATTCAAGATCCCGAAGTGTTTTAACTGTTTCTTGAAAAAACAATGACTTGTACGGGAATGCCACCATGCAAAAATTTTCGCTTCAGATCGCTTCTATAGCCTAAAAAGCTGGGTATTTTCCCCTCAGGCCAAACAAAAAGGGCTCGCAAGGGTTTAAAAGCTTCGAGAGAAGAACGAATCAGATTTTCCACCGAGTCCCCCGCAATCCTCTCTCCGTAAGGGGGATTACTAATCAAAAGTCTCTCTGAATTCGTTTTGAGTGGCTGCGCTTGACGCACATCCTGAACTTCCAAATGAAGTTCTGCCGGCTCAAATAAAGTAGCATTTTTTTGAGCGATCTCTACCATGTGAGGATCCTGATCATATCCCTCATAATGTTTAAAAAGACTTTGGCGTGGACGAAGAGAATTTTTCCACCACTCAATTTTAAAAAAAGAAGGAAGACCTTTCCAGCTTTGATAGGAGAAAGCTCTCTCTGTGTTGAGCCAATTCCAAGACAAAGCTTCCCATAAAAAAGTTCCTGATCCCATCATGGGATCCACTAAACTCATCTGAGAAAGCTCCGGTCCCGTAAATCCTTCTGTTAAATCTTGCAGAAGCAAATGAGCTAAATTCTCTCGCAAGGGCGCTTGTCCTTTATAAGGAGCCCAAGAACGTTTGTACAAAGGCTCTCCACAAAGATCCCAGCTTAAAGTCATCTGGTCTTGGTAAAGGTCCACATACAAAGTCTGAGCGGATTCTTCTTTTAGGTTTTTCCAGTCTTCATGAAAGACTCTCTCAATCATCTTTTCGTTCTGAAGTCTGGATTGACGAGAATGGATTTGAAGCTTCAAAGGACCCTCATAAATCTCTTGAGGACGCAAAGAGCGCAGCCAATTTTTAAGCTCGGTTACGTGAGAAATCTTCTTCGACTTCCAACGCCAAAGAATTCGAACCGGTGATTTCAAGTGATGCACCAATTGAAAACCTTCTAACTTAGGAGCTCGAACCTCAAGTCCTCCCTTGCGCTCCTGAACAATCTCAATCAAATGAGGTGAGGGTCTGGAATCGGCCCCCAAAATCCATGGTTGAGTCTTTCGAATTTCCTCTTGCACAGAAGACTCAAAACCCACAGGGCAAATAAGAAAAAAATCTTCAAGCTTCAACACGATGACCTTTCCACAAAGCCAGTAAACTCAATGCAATAAACACAAGTCCCGCATGAAAAGCCACTCGGATCCCCTCTGTATCTGAAAGATAACCAATCACTTCATGCATCATCACAATAGCTAAAGACTGAATGGCCATCACCAGTGACATCATCACACCCATACGAGCTTTGTAGAGACCCGAAAGGTAGACCATAAAAGTTGGATAAAAAATGGACATGGTGAGACCTGAAAAAGCAAACCACCAAGGATTCAGATAAAGCCCCGCTATGAGAGCTAAAAAACTTGTTGCAAGAGATACTGTCAAATGATTCCGTATCGAGCCTGGCCATCGAAAAAAAACTCCGAGAAGTCGCCCCGCCAAAAGACAAAGGTAAAATCCCGTGACATAACGACTGGCTTGCGCTGTCGTCAGCCCTAGCTCACGAATGGTATATAGTGACAAACGAGAGCCCACCATAATTTCTGTCATCACGTAAAACCCCAAAGAAAAACTGATGATCACAGCTCCCCAACCCAGTTCTTTAAGACTGTTTTTTTCAGGTTGAGGAGCCGTTCGATGTTCCCGGGCCCAAAGAGGTTGAGGGGCCCACAAGGTTAAAAGAAAAAGGATCAAAACGAATACACCCGAAGCTGTAAAAAACTCTCTCCAAGCCCAACCTCTGAGAACGCCCCAGCCCACAACCATCGGCGCTAATACACTGGAAAAACCATAGAGGGCATGCATGGCTGAATAGGCTCGCGTCTGCCCTTCTGGTGTTGTCAAAAAAGGAATGGCAGAGTTTTGAGCCACCCCCATAAGCCCGAGAGAAACCCCAAAGCCTGCCGCCGCCATCAAAAAGAGATGGAAATCTTTAAAGTACCCGATTCCTAACAGGGAAAACGCCATGCAAAGCAAAGAGAGTATCAGCAACTGAAGTAAGTTCATTTTTTTAAGCAGCGGAGCACAGGCGAGACTTGCAAAAAAACCTGTTATGGATGCGGCCGAATAAAACCAAGCCCCCTGTAAATCCGTCAGCTTAAAATCTTGCAAGATATCAAAGAAGAGAGGGCCTCGAAGATTATCATTAAATCCCAAGGCCACCATACTCAGAAAGGTAAATGTCAACCAGAGTCCCTGGGAGAATTTTTTCATAGCACTCCATTTAAGCGGCTCTTTTATACGAAAGCAAGCTTGCTTGCCAAGTACCGACTTTCCATGAGATCGTAATAGGGTTCAATGGCTCAAAAAAAATTTCTAATCTTAAGATTTTCAAGCTTTGGTGATGTGACTCAATGTCTCAGCGTTCCCTCTAAAATTGCTGAATACGAGCCTCAAGCTGTCATCCATTGGGCTGTCCGCCAAGACCTTTCAAGTCTTTTGCAAAACCATCCTCACATTCAGAAGACTTGGGCCCTCCCGCGCAAATCAGGGCTTCGCGAAATCTGGCATCTCGCGCAGGAGCTCAAAAAGGAAAATTTTACCCATATCTATGATGCTCACAATAGCACTCGCTCCTTGATTATTTCATTTCTTCTTAAAATCTCTAATGGGAAAGTTCAGCTTTTGCGCAAATCTCAAAAAAGATGGAAACGCTTTCTTTTATTCAAACTCAGAAAAAACACCTATCGCATGCCCTTTAATGGACAACGAGATCTTTTAGAGCCTCTTCAAAAATGGGGCATGAGTGAAACAGCACCTCCACCTCCACAACTATTCATCACATCAAATGAGTTAGAAAGCGTGCGAAAGTTTATCCCCCCTCAACCCTATATCACCCTCGCTCCATCCGCTGCCTATGCTCTCAAAAGATGGCCATTAGAATACTGGAAAAAGTTGGTAGAACTGTCCTCCACAGAAAGCTTTGTCATTTTAGGAGGGCCTGAGGATCAATTTGTCGAGGAAATTCGTTCCGTAGATCCCAACAGAATTTTTAACTTAGCTGGAAAAACAAATCTTCGAGAAACCAGTGCGGTGGTGAAACTATCAAAACTTTTGATCACCAATGATACCGGCATTCTCCATACAGCAGAACAGCAAGGGCATCCTGCCATCGCTTTGATGGGGCCGGCCCCCTTTGGCTTCCCCTCGCGTCCCAGCACTTTAATTTTGGAAAGACAACTGAGCTGTCGACCTTGCAGTAAGCATGGCCAAGGACCTTGTATCAATTCAAACTTTCACGAATGTCTTCGTAGTATTGAGCCCTCGGAAGTTTATCAACATCTGCAAGAGAAGCTCAAATGATGATGTTCTTCTACTCTCTTTTGATGAGAATTATTTGGTCTTTGCGCGGCCTTTTTCGTTACCTTCCTCATGAAAAAATTCGATTTTATTTTTCACAGCAAGGACTCTTTCAAGGAGCCTCTCAGCTTTCATCCAAACCTCTTTGGATTCACGCATCCAGTGGGGAAATCGAATATGCCAAGTCTCTTATTCGAGAGCTCAAACTGAAATACCCTCAAATTCCACTTCTGGTGACCCATACCTCCCTCTCATCTCGGAAAAACCTGGCTCAGTTGGCTCCAGACGTTTGGGGTATCGCCCCCTTAGATTCCCCACCAGCTGTTCAAAAATTTTTAGATCGCTGGAAACCTCGAGCCTGTCTCATTGCCCGTACAGATCTTTGGCCTTTAACTCTTCTTGAGCTTCACCGACGTCAAATACCCACTTTTCTTTTCTCGGCCACTTTTGCTCGTGGAAGTAAAAAAACATCCTTCCTCGCTCGTCAACTTTTGAAAAAAACCCTCCCCCTTTTAAGTCAGATTTATTTTGTCAGCTCTGAAGACGAAGCAATTTGCAAAATGCACTACCCTCCCTCTTCAGGAAAAATCCTCGGAGACACACGTTACGACCAAGTTCAGTTTCGCCTTCAAGAGGCCTCCATTTCCATGGACGTATCCTCTCATCCGATTTTGATTGCGGGGTCTACGTGGAAAGAGGATGAAGAAGTTCTCCTTCCGGCTTTTCAACAATTGAAGAAAAAAGGATGGAAATTGATTCTTGTCCCTCATGAAGTACAAGCCTCCCATATACAGTCCCTTCAGAATCAACTC
>DAHVKR010000118.1 GCA_027320785.1 Bdellovibrionales bacterium | reverse complement strand
TTAACGATCTCGTCCACTTTTTCTTTTTTTGTATCAGCCGAAACACCTTCCTGAAACTGGACAGCGATAGAGGCTGGAAGTCGGGATAGAAGTGAGGCTTCATCTGTTAGACTTCCGAAACTTGTTACCATCATTTTTTTAAACTCTTCCTGAGCCTGTTCTTTTGTAATAAACGAAAGCTTAAACACCTCAGGCAGAGATTTAATTTGATCGATCCATTGAAAATCTGCTTCTGGCTTTAAATCTTCTTTGAAGAAAAGCTCGAGCTTAACGCTTTGCTGTGATTTAACTGAAGCGTATTGAGCTGATCGAATCAGGCTATAGATAAGCCCCATCAGGACAAGCGTCAAAGTTAACACAACAGTCGACGCAATTTGAACAGTCCAAGCTTTAGGCGCGCCCATCTTTAACCACTTCTCCATTTTTAATGGAAATCACGCGTTGTTTTCGACGCCGAACCATCTCGAGATCATGCGTCGTTACCAGAACTGTCATCCCGGACTGTGCACAAAACTCAAGTAGATCCATAATTTCTTCGCCACGATCCATGTCTAAATTACCTGTTGGCTCGTCCGCTAATATAATATCCGGCTGATGAATGATAGCGCGAGCCAATGCGACCCGTTGCTGCTCTCCGCCCGACAAAGTTTCGGACCTCATATCCTGACGATCTTCCAATCCTACTTTTTGCAAAAAAACCTTAGCTCTTTCCAAACTTCGTGCTTTTTTTTCACCTCGAATGAGGAGAGGCATCGCCACATTTTCAAGAGCTGTTTGGTCTTTTAAAAGTTTAAAATCCTGAAAGACAACTCCCAGCTTTCTGCGAAACTGGGGCTTATCATTTGAAGACATTTGATTTAAATCATATCCAGCGACTTTTAGTTGTCCTGAGGTTGGCATTTCAAACCCCGCGAGCATTCTAAAGAGAGTTGTTTTACCAGCCCCACTTGGGCCTGTGATATAAACAAACTCTCCTTTTTGAATTTTGAGATCGAGATTGCGAAGTGCGTGCACGGGACCTGTAAAAGTCTTGTAGATATGAGAAAGTTCAATCATCTCATTATTTTAGGAACAGATTCGGGTGGGGTGTAGAGGACCTTTGTCTCGTTTTAAAGGCTTCGACCCAAAACGAGTTCTTTGGCTAACTCTTCATGCTGATGCTTCAGGGCAATCTTCACAACATCCTGAGCAATACGAACGGTTCCAAAAACCTCAAAGTACGATCGCTTTAATGTTTTGACCACAGCTCCTTGGCAATAAAGGCGCGTTACCAAATAAGGATTCTGAGTTCCCCAGTCTTCGGACTGCAGGTGGTAGTGTCTACCCGAAATATAAAAGTCTGAATTAAACCCTTTAACAACGCCGCTCATGAAGTTTCCAATTAATGTAATTCCCACGAAGAGAATCTAACTTTGGTCTGGATATTAGCTAAGTTTTTCTCCCTTGTGAAGCGAGAATCGCCCTCTTCTGCAAACAAAACCTCGACATATGTCGTGATTTCATTTTCCTCACATCACGAAGATTGCCCCTCATCTATACCGGTCTATCCTAAGCTCATGACCGTTTTACATGTGGCAGAAGCTTTTCAAAATTTTCGCGTGGATTTTGTTTTTTCTGGAGCCGTCGCAGCCAATCTCAATGGTGTCCTTATTGACGACCCCGAAATTGAGGTCCTCATTCCCCAGAGCCTCGATCAATTTAAAAAAGTAGAAAAAGCTCTACAAAAAGTTGGCTACGAAAATACTCTGCCAGTCGGAGCAGACGAGCTCTTTCACTTTCTCGATCAATTTAAAAAACAAAAAAACATGAAATCTTGGGTCTTTCAAAACCCAAAAGCGAAATCTCAAAAAGTTTTGATACGACTGACCGCCGAGCCTCAATACTTTCAACCTTTTGAGATCAATATCAAAAACATAAATCTGCGCTATCTCAAAACTGAAGATCTCAAAGAGCTGGGTCTTAAAATCCCAGCTGATATTCCTAAAGTCACCAAAGTCACTCCTGAATTTTTACTCCAACGACTTGAAAACCTCCGCTTCTACCTCCACCTAGAAGAACGGAAGGAGTTGGGGAAATCAAAACTGATCAGCATGAAGATTCCCCAACCCCTTCTGGATGCTTTCAAAGAAAAATCACAAGTTTTGGGAGTTCCCTATCAAACTCAGATCAAAGCCTTGATGAAAGACTGGTTAACATAAATATTCTCGCTAGCGCGTCTCAAGCTGAGACACTCCCATAAAATTTAAAACCTTATGAACCGATAATGGTATTGGTCTTGCTTATTTATAAAGTCATGGGGGAAATCGAAATGACGCTTAAATCTTCGATTATCATTTTGACACTTGTCACATTTTCTTTAGTCACCTTCACTGTTTCGCAAGCCGATGCCAGAGACGGAAGCAACTCAACAAGTAATCGCAGCAGCACGAGTGCAAGCAGTAGCAATTGCGACAAAATTCAAACAAATCTTTTAAATTTTCAGCAAGAACAGCAAGATCCTAAAACCACACTGCAAAGACAAGAGCAGATCAAATCATTAATTAACCAACAACAAAAGCTATATGATAAGTGTACGCAGGATAAGTCAGATGATAAAGCCTATTGCACACAGTTGCAGTCTGACTTTAAGGATCTGGTTAAAGACTTCCCCTATCCCGCTCGAAAAATGGCAAAGGATTGTATAACAGACGATGGTGAGAGTGATGACACAAGTTTCAGTCTGACTTTAATGCAGTCCTTCGTTGGCCAAACTCCTCAAGGAAAAAAAGGCTGCGACATTAAGGGCGCTAAAACAAGCTTTAAAGATGATAAAAAAGATCTCAGTAAAAAAATTGATGACCTACAAGAGAAGATTCGAAAAGGCGATGAGGATATTTTGAATGCTCAAAAGGACAGCCAAAAAGACTTAAAGCAAATTAATGATGAGCGCGATAAACTAAAAGAAGAGTGGGAGAAGGCTCAAGAAGATGCGCAAACAGCACAAGAAAGCGCGCTAGCAAAATACCGCGATACGCAGCTTCAACTCTCGGATCAAATTCGTAAATTGCAAACTCAAGAAATAACGGCGCGCCAAAACATTCAAACAGCAAGCATTGAACTTAAGGCCGCCCTCACAAGCGCAAAAACTTCTTCTGGTGGTATTGTTAACTTGCAAAGTGAAACTTCCATAAAATTAGCCTGTGTTGCAGTCGCAAAAAAAACTAATGCCGACAATTTCGGCGGCAGCTCGAGCAGTAGTCTTTCAAGCGGATCCGACCGAGTAAAAGCCCTTAAAGATACCTACAACAGTTGCGTCCAACAAATGCACGACTTAAGAAACACCATCTCACAGTCTTACATTAACAACAGCGAGCTTCGTGTAAAACAGCACGATGATATCGTCAACCAACTTTCTGATGCTCAAACTCAACTTTCTAACTCTGTCGATGATTACAATAAAGCTTTGGATAAAGTAAAATCAAAACTCACACAGGCTCAGCAAAAATATTTTCTAAAAGATAACGAGCTCGCCAACGAGTACAACACCGCTTTGCAATCTGCTCAGCAAAATCAATCGCGCCTGCAAATGAGTAAAATTCAAGATCAACAAACACTGCAAAGTCAGTTGACCTCACAAGGCAAGATATCTGTCGAAGAAGCTCAAGAGGTACAGAGCAAGAGCAATGCTCTACAAGCTGTATTCGACTCCGCAAAAAATAAGGGCTGTAGCTTTACCGATTCTATCCCAGACCCCAGCAAAGAGGGCAACTCCTCTGACGACTCCGAATCCAGCGATTCATCTAGCAGTGGCGGAACACGATAAATACCAAACTAAAGTCTAGCTTCTCCTCTAAAGACGGCCCATTGAGGCCGTCTTTTTCATTCCATAATGAATCCAGACCCTCCCACTCTTGGAGTCCTGCGTTTCCGTGACTCTCCTCTGAAAAGTGCTACAATTTGTGAGTTAAGCTTGAGGGATAAGTATGACTAAAAAAATTGTACTCTTGGGTATTGCCTTATTTTTTATTGGCATTTCTACGGCCATCATTGCGTATAAGGCGATAAAAAGTAATCTGCCTGAAATTATCACTGTAGAGGACTACAAGCCTCTCTTGGTTTCAAACGTTTATGACCGCAATGGAAAAAAAGTTGGAGAGTTCGCGCGCGAGCGAAGAACCTTAGTTCCCTATTCGAAAATGCCAAAAAATTTGATTAATGCTTTCTTAGCAGCAGAAGATGATCAGTTTTTCCATCATGGTGGCATTAACTATGGTGCTATTCTGCGCGCTACGATTGCGAATATTCGCGCGGGTCACTCTGTTCAGGGCGGCTCTACCATTACTCAACAGGTCGCTAAAACTTTATTACTTCACGATACAGAGAAAACTTTTATTCGAAAGTTTCGCGAAGCGATTTTAGCTCAACAGATGGAAAAGAACTTAAAGAAAGAGGAAATTCTTTATCTTTACTTAAATCAAATTTATTTCGGGCAAGGTGCTTACGGAATCCAAAATGCAGCTCAAACTTATTTTAAAAAATCTGTTGATCAATTGAGCTTAGAAGAGTGTGCTATCTTAGCAGGACTCCCACAAGCTCCTAGCCGATACTCTCCTGTTTCAAACCCTAAACGAGCCAAAGAACGTCAGCTTTATGTTTTAAAACGTATGGCAGATGTGGGCTTTGTTCCTCGTCAAGAAGCAGAGGAAGCGGCAAGAAAACCTGTTAAAGTTTATGTGCGCGAAAACTACCAAGATGTGGCCCCTTTCTACATGGAAACTGTTCGCCAAATCCTTGTGGATAAATTAGGGGAAAAAGCCGTTTTGGATGAGGGAATTCAAGTCAAACTCGCTATGGATTTAGATAAGCAGATAGCCGCGCAGGATGCTCTCAGAAAAGGACTCAAGGACTTAGACAAGAGACAAGGCTTCCGCGGCTCTCTTAAAAATTTGACAAGCGAAGAAGATATTTCTTCTTTTTTAGAGGCAGAAAAGAAAAAGCTCATTCAAGAAGCGACTCCTGAAAGAACCATCATGCCCGACGGTCAGTTTGCTGAAATTAAAATGGAAAATGATCCGCGACATGCCAGCAAAATTCCCCCTTTCATGAAGGCAAACGAAGATTACCTAGCAATTGTTCGCGAAGTGAATGACCAAGATGGTTATGTCATTGTTGATCTCCCCGAATCAAAAGGACTTATTGATTTTCAAACTATGACATGGGCTCGAAAGCCCAACCCTGAAATTCGATCTGACTATGCTCAAATTCATAAGCCCTCTGAAGCTTTAAAAGTTGGGGATGTTATTTCTGTTAATCTTATTTCAGACAAAGCTACTTTAGAAAAAA
>DAHVKR010000117.1 GCA_027320785.1 Bdellovibrionales bacterium | reverse complement strand
AACACTTTGCAGATATGGAATCAGAACGTTATATAAATTCGTATCCGAAGACATATAAATTTCTTGATCTAAAATCTTATCTACAAGAGTCTGAAGTTTAAAGTTGATACCCGCTAATTGACCTTGCCCGACTCCATTTTCTTGAATACCACTCATCCAATCTTGAATAAAATCGACATCTTTGGGGTCATGTATTTTAACCATTTTGATTAAATTGAGGAAATCACTTATTTTTTCTTTCTCATATTCAAACTTTCTTCTCACAACATCTTTTAAAGAAGAAATAGATCGATGAGAATATTTTTTTAGCTTTTCATCCTCAACCGAGTTTCTATAAAACCAATTGTGGATTTCAAATCTTTCATAGAGTTCATGCGACAATTTATTCTTATCCAAAACAACACCATCGCGAGATACCCCTTCACACTTGGCACATGTAAGTTGGATTTCCTTTGAGGATATGGGAGTCAAATGGATTGAGTTGTTTTTAAATGGAAAAGAAAGGAAAACTAAGCCCAAGACAGCTAAATCTAAAAAGAAAAACAATACATCTTGCTTCGCTAGTTGTCTTAAATTCATAGAAAAAGCCTACACGGGACTCGGGTTTGTATGAATTACTTCCTGAGAAGAAATTCCCACCTGAACAGCTTGAGCATTTTCATTAAACCGAGAGAGAATAATCGAGAATAAATGATCTTTTGTACTTCGACGTTTTCGATAATCCACCACATATCGTAAATTATAAGTCACCCAATTTGCGTCAAATGACATATAAATTTGAGGCTCTAACGTGGCTGCCTCGATTCGATATTTCACTGGTAAAGCCTTCCAGTTTTTTTGCGCAATGGAAACATACTCACCCACAACTGCTTGAGACATTTCTTGAATAATTCGTCTTGCTAAAACCTGATCACTATTCGTTTTCACTGGAATGGCAATTTCATCCCACAAAAATGGAAACTCGGAAGAGTAATTGAAAACAGGTTCTTTAAAAATAAAGCTGTTGGCAACTCGTACGATACGACCATTATACTGATCACCCTGAACCCATTGTCCACACTCCATTAAAGTTGTTCGGAGAACTCCAACGTCTAGGACATCTCCATAAATTCCACCCAGTTGAATACGATCACCTGGAGCGTAGAACTTTCCTGTCAAAACAGCTACCCAACCGGCTATGCTGACGATCACCTCTTGAAGCGCGAAGGCAATTCCCGCACTGGCAAATCCCACAAATACAGATAAAGTTCGAAGCTCTGATGACAATAGAGATGCCGCCATCAATAAAAAGAAAAGTGTGCTCGCCAAACGCAGTCTTTTTTTAGCCTGATACTGAGCCTTATTGGTTTGGAAGTTCTTATTGATCCAAGAGTTGGTAAGACGATAAATGATCACGGTGACCACTAAAAAGATCAATAAAAGCAGGCCTTTACTCCATAAAGAACTGGGTTCAACTGCACTGAGTGGCTTAAAGAGCGATTCCATATAAACTCCCTATATCTTTTCTATTCAAGAGCTGGGGTTCAGACAACGTATTTCCACCCTTTTAGTCTCTTTTCCACGTCACACTGTCTCGTTTTTAGACAGTATCATTTGCTCTAATGCAAATAATCCATATATGGCCTGGCACCCCTCTCGCAAGTAACACTCGCGAAAGGCGAAAAAGGCCCTTTTCTATTTATTGAAAAAGACCTTTTTTGAGTCATATTATGCGATACACACGTTTGTTGATACCCACCTTAGCTCTGACTTTCTCATCACTTTCATGGGCAGCTGGAAATGCTCATTTTAATATGGCCACAGATGCACCTCGCAGCTTACGAGAATCCATTGCTGTTGCAATTAAATACAATTCAAAAACTGTTTCGACTGATGATTTTTTAGAAAGTCTTCGCCTTTCCACTCTCGCCATGAAGGCTCGCATGTATCCAAATGGTTCTCTTTATTGCAATAAATCCGTTACGACTTCACACTTCACCTACACAGGTACACCTTATGACTCTCGAGCTAACTCAACAGACTGTGGTGTCAGTGCTTCTATGACACTTTATGATGGAGGTTCTGCTTTAAACTCTTATCGCGGCGCCAAGGCCAGTTATGAAGCCACAAAAGCAGCTTACAATACAACAGATTCTCTTATTCCCAACACGCGCGGCGGTCTCGCCAACTCTGTCATGGAATATTATGTCGAAATGACTCGTTTGATTAGCACACATCAAACAAATGATGTTCTTCTTAAATTTTTAAATGAGTTTAAAAAAGTAGATGACACTGACAACTTAGAAACTAAAATTACATCTATTAAACAATCCAATCAAGAAATCGTAGATGGTCTTTCTCTTTTAAGGGACTCCTTTAACCATCTTGTGACACGTCAACCTTCTGATAACCTCGATACCTTAGATCAAACTATCGCCTCCCTTATCATTCCAACCCGAGCTGAAGATGCAATTAAAATTGCTCTTCTATCTGGACCTGAGGTCACTCGACGGAACTTGAACGTTCAGATGGCAGAGTATAATTTAAAATCTGTTAAAGCGAGTCTGGGTCCTCAAGTTTCTGTTTATGCAAGCCTAGATCGCCTTAATTCTGTAGATAATTTAAATCCTACCAGTAGTTACAATGGCACAAGTCGAACGATTGGTATTCAAGTTAGCATTCCCATCGGATTATCAGGTATTTACTCTGTTGACTCCGCCGCAAAAGACTTAGAATCAAAGGAAGCTGAGAAAAGAGCTGCTATCGATGATGCCAAATTCGAAATCTATAAAACATATAAGTCTCTCGAGAATAATAAAAGATACTACCTGACAGCCGCAAATCAATTAAACACTCAACTAGGAAAAGTGGATGAAGTCATTCAAAAGATTAATGCTGGTCAAACAAATGTGATTAATGTTTCTGACTTGCTCGTTATGATTAACAATTTACAAGATCAGTTCACTTCGCTAAGAGGCGTTCAAGTCAACATTATTTCTCAGCTTTACTCTATACAACAAGTGACAGGCATTCTCTTTACAGAGATGGAAATAGTTCACTAGTGCTGAGGATAGTTTAGAGCTATCCTCAAATTATCTCATCATTTTTAAATTATAGCGCCTTTTTAAATACTCTAACGTGAGCTTGAGAGCTCGCTTTACAGTACATACTTATTTTATATTTAAAACACGCGCTAACATTTTGCGGCTCTCCTCTGTAAATTACTCATCATTGTTCTTCTGTAATGCACTTTGTCCACTTTGAGAGAGGCACTCCACTTGCTGACTAATGGAGAGTGAAACAGGAGGCTATATGCACTTTTTACTTTCATTAAGTCACGGGTTCTCTTCAGGAGATTCTATTTGGATGTGGGCGATTTTGTGCGCTCAAATCGTTTCTATTGCGATTATTGCTGAAAGAGTTGTTGCTCTTTTCTTAAATCGTAAAGCCAATCAAAAAAAATTGGCTAAAAGTTTGGCAGATGATATCAAAGCCGGCCAACTCGATAAGGCTTTGAAAAAATCCATCCAACTGAGTAAGTCTGAACCCCTCGGTACCGTTGCCGCAGCCGGTATTCAAGCCACAATGGACATGGGTGGCAAAGAAGAAATCCAACTTAAGATGGACGAAGTCTTAATGGAAGAAGCCTCACGCGTTGAAAAACGAATCGGTTTCCTCGCCATGTTTGCCAACGTCGCCACACTTTTAGGACTTTTGGGAACCATTACAGGTCTGATCCACGCCTTTGCCGGTATAGGAACAGCCAACCCTGTGGAAAAAGCGACTATATTATCTCAAGGTATTTCACTCGCAATGAATACGACAGCCTACGGCCTGATCGTCGCTGTTCCTGCTTTGATTATGTACGCCATACTTCAAAACAGAGCGACTCGTTTATCAGATGACCTCAATAAAGCAGCTTTAAATCTGTTCATTCAATTGGGTTATCACTACGAGCCCGTGCCTGTAAAAAAGCAACGTTCTTAATAAGTATTTTGAGAAGATCAGAAAGGAGCTGTTATGGCAAAGAAAGAATTAAACTTCGAACTGAACATTCTGCCCATTCTTGATATTCTGTCTGTCTTGATCTGCTTCCTACTTCTAACGGCTGTTTGGGTTCAAATGGGAACTTTAGATACCAAACAAGCCATTGGTGACAATACCGCGACAGCCAGCAGCAACCCGCCTTCTGTTTGGGTCAGCATTCAAGAAAATGGAAATGTTCAACTTTCCTTACGCGATCTTCCTCATCAGAAGAAGTCAGTCGAAACTCAAATTCTAAAAAAGAATTCACAGATTAACTGGGACCAATTGGTAGCACAACTCAACCAGTTTAAAACGCAGTGGCCCGATTTAAAAACAGGCATTATCCAGCCAAGTGCTGGGACATCTTATCAAGATGTGATCAAGATTATGGATCAGCTGAAACAATTGAAATTTGAGGGTGTTGGCTTATCACCCCTCGGGACGTAAAATATGAAAACATCATTTCTTAACCAAAACCAACGTCGATCACCTCTTTTGGAAGCTCAAAAGCTTAATCAAAAGAGTGTTAAGAAAGTGGGAGTTAAAGAGCTGGCTCAAGTCCTACCTCTCACCTCTTTGATTGATGCTTTCTCCATTATCGTTATTTATCTCTTGATTGGAACTCAATCCGGAGGCCTAGAAACTCCTCTTGCGAAAGTCAATCTTCCCATCGCTACGAACAGTGCCACCGTAGAGTCTCAATCCGCTATTCTTAAATTTGAAAAGAACAAGTATTACTTGAATGATGAGCTTGTCGATGCTCGAAATTTGGCAAGCAAACTGAGTCAATTAAAAAATCAGTCTCAAAACAAACAACCTATTGAATTGATGATTCAAGCGGATCAAAGAATTCAATATGCACAACTCGATCCTGTTATTAAGGCCGGAGCCCTAGCGGGGATCGAAAAACTTAAATTTGCGGTGTTACCTCCAAGATGAAAAAGATTATACTTCTAACTCTTTTAAATATAACGCTCGCTCTGTGGATGGTTTCCACAGCTCATGCAGAGAAAATGGACTCTGATACAGAGAACATGGTTATTGGTCGACTAGAAAGAATTCTTTCGACTCTCGATGCGGGCGACCCCGCAAGAGCTCCCAGCGAACAACGTCTAGCAGACCTTCTTTCTGAGCGTGCCCGTCAACGTTTCATGTCAGAAGTCGAAGCCCATTGCAATGGCTGTAAGGGTTCCGAAGCCGATCGAAAAAAAGCCATTCAGCTTTATCAAGGTCTCCTTAAAACCGTTAACTTAAAAGGTGATGGCGCTATTCTTTTCCAACTCTCTCACCTCTATCAAATGGCGGGTGAAACAAATCAAGCT
>DAHVKR010000116.1 GCA_027320785.1 Bdellovibrionales bacterium | reverse complement strand
CGGCATCCTCTTCGCAAGTTCCGAAATAATTATCTCCTGTGATAGGATTATTTTCGTCTTCGAGCTCTTCTGAGGTTGCACTGCGCCTGAACGTGGCAACTTCGAATTGATGTGGACCTCGTTTAACAAGAACGAGTTTGAATCGCTTGCCAATGACATAACTATTGGGAATACATCGTCGAGCGGTCTCGGGAAGCGCATCTGTGGCAATATCAAAGTCTTTGGGTTGTTCTCCTGAAAGCAAATCTCGAACGCATCCACCCACCAAATAGGCTTGATGACCCTTCTTGCGTAGGGCGGTTACAATTTTCATCGCGTAGGGGTCAATCCATTCATTCTTTAGCAGCATAAGACGGTGTACATTCTCAAGTTGATAATCAAAAAATACTGAAAAAAGTTAGTAAATTGTAGCATAAAAACCGGGTTCCGTGGCAAATTGGCCTCATGTCGATTCTGGAAAAAATTAATTACTCCATTACGGGTCCATCAGATGGGCGTCGTTGGGTCTTTGTTCACGGTCTTATGGGTTTTTCAAACAACTGGCAACGAATTACCAACGGTCTTAATCAGACAGAGACCTGTTTGACCTACGATCAAAGAGGTCATGGCAAGTCATTTAAGCCTGATTCGGGCTATATGCCTGAAGATTTTGCTCAAGATTTGAAGGACTTAACGGATGCGTTGGGCTGGGACAGATTTATATTAGTGGGCCACTCTATGGGAGGAAGAAATGTTCTGGTCTTTGCCTCACTCTTTCCAGAGAAAGTCGAAAAGTTGATCGTGGAGGATATTGGCCCTGAGGAAAATCACACTTCCTATGAATATTACGAAAAATTACTGAATGCTGTTCCCACTCCATTTGCCTCGCGGGATCAGGCTCGGGATTTTTTTAAGCAAGAATTTCCATCACGTGTCAATGTAAGGGAACCCACGTCTGTCTTAGGAGCCTTTCTCTATGCAAACCTGGAAGAGAAGAGCTCTGGTGTTTGGGATTGGAAATTTTCAAAAGCGGGTATTTTAGAGACTGTTCGGCTGGGTCGTTTGCATGATCGTTGGAAGGATGTGGAGTCTCTTAAGATGCCAACCCTTTGGATTCGTGGGGGAAACTCAAAAGAACTTAAGCCCGAGATCTATCATAAGATTCTCCAATCAAGCCAATTGATTCAAGGTGTCGAGATTCCCGGAGCCGGACACTGGATTCACTCAGAAAAGCCGCAGGAGTTTCTGCAGGCGGTGAAGAATTTCGTGGGGGGCTTTTGACTTTTGACGCCCCACTCTGTAGGTATTAGTCGTTGATGAAATTTTCTGAACTGAATTTGCACCCTCTCCTTACAAACGGTCTTGAATCCCTCGGATTCCAAGAGGCCACTCCCATACAAGCTGAAGCTATACCTTTGATTCTAAAAGGGCAGGATGTTTCGGGTCTTGCTCAAACAGGGACTGGAAAGACGGGTGCTTTTCTTATTCCTCTTATGGAGAGAATTTTGCGAACCAAAGAGGCTGCAGAATCAGCAGATCCTGAAATTCAGTCTCGTGCCTTCGATTCTTGGAGAGCGGGTTATTTTGTTTTAATCCTTGTCCCAACTCGTGAATTAGCAGAGCAAGTTTATGAGAATGTAGAAAAAATTGGAGCTCACGCTCACTTAAAAGGCGTCAGCATTTATGGTGGAACGGGTTACGAAAAACAAAAAGAAGGTCTTCGAAATAAGGTCGACTTTGTTGTCGCGACTCCAGGCCGTCTGATTGATCTTTATAAAGATAACGTCGTTGATTTGAAGCAAGTGAAAGCACTTGTCTTTGATGAAGCTGATCGCATGTTTGATATGGGTTTCAAAGAAGATATGAAGTATCTTCTTCAAAGAATTCCCAATCAAAGACAGTTGATGGTTTTTTCGGCCACAATGAACTTGGATGTCATGACCACTGTTTATCAGTTTGGTTCTAATCCCACTGAGATCAATATATCAAAAGACTCAGCTCGTGCTGAAAATGTAAAAGATGAGCTCTTTCATGTAGGGCAAGAAGAAAAACCTCTTTTCTTGCTGTCTCTTTTGAATATTCATAAGCCTAAGCAGGCTATTGTTTTTACGAATTTTAAAAATAACGTTGAAAGAATCGCTCAATTTTTAATTGAGAATGGTATACCAGCAGTTCCAATTTCAAGCCTTCTCAGTCAGTCTCAAAGAAATAAAGTGATGGAGCTCTTTAAGGCTTCTGATAACCAATACAATGTAATGGTCGCTACAGATGTGGCAGCGCGTGGTTTGGATATCAAAGGCGTTGATATGGTTGTCAACTTTGAGTTACCTCAAGATTCTGAATCCTATGTTCATCGAATTGGTCGAACGGGTCGTGCGGGTCAAGAAGGTCAAGCCTTCAGCTTGGTTAGTGATCGTGATGTGGACTCTCTACAAAGAATTGAAGATTATCTTCAACAAAAAGTAGCCGTGGGTTTCTTAGATGACTCTCAGCTATTGAAAGAGTTTAAACCTTTTCCTGAGTACGTAAAGTTTCATCAAACATTTGGATTTTTAAAAGGAGAAGGCGGCGGAGACGGGGCAAGGCCCGAGAGATCTCAACGTCGAGATCGTCCTCCAAGACGACCTGGAGATCGAAAAAACTCTTCATCTTTCAAACGCAAACATCCTCGTTCGGAAACTTCTGGTTCAGCTGACGAAAACAAAAATAAAGAACAGCGTCGAGGAGAGTCGGGAAGAAAAAGACACTTTAATAAAGATCAGCAGCGTTCTGCTCAGGGGTCTTCAAACAATTCACCGAAGGCAGCTCATTCCTCTCACGCGAAGAGAACTCATCCTTCAAAACGTCATGCTCCAATGAATAAGAAGGGGCCTCAACAGGCGCCTCCATCAAAAGGCATTACTAAAAAAGTCTCTCAATTTTTCAAAAAACTTTTCAGTTAGTTTTATTCAGTTTTTTTAAAGTCGACATCATGACTTTATTTTGAGGGTCAGCGTAGTCTTGTGCAGTCTTGCCGCTCTTATTTTTCTCTTGAAGAGAAAGCCCCTTTTGGACGAGATACTGAACGACTTTGGATTGGTCAGATCGCACGGCCTCGAAAAGAGCTGTTTCATGATCTGTGTTTTGGATCTTAAGTAGTTTTGGATTTTTTTTAAGCAGGACTTCTAAAATATCTTGAGATCCCAGTCGAGCGGCCTCAAAAAGAAGACTTTCTTTTTTATTTGAATATAGATTTTGTGTTTGTGCGCCAGCCTTTAGAAGAGCCTTTGTCTTAGCTAGATCGTTTAAGCTAACAGCATAAAAGAGAGCATCGTAGCCATCAGCGTCCTTTCCGTTCAGCTCTTTTTTGCTTTTAGCTAACTGAGTGACCTCCTGAAGACTGCCTTTATTGACCGCTTGAATGAGGCGAGAGTCCTGACTAGCAAAAGCAGCTAAGCAAAAAGAAAGAAGAATTGAAAAAATCATTGGAGAATCTCGCCAGAGCTATCGACTAAATCAGAAAAAGATAGGTTATCGAAACTGACAAACGAGAAGGATTTTGCCTTCATTCGAACGCCACCATTGAATTGAGACATAAGCTGGGTCAGTTTTTTTCTGATTATATAGCGAGCATTATTCCAACTTCTAGCTGTACCATTTGTTTTTTCATTAAACATGAAAAAGATGAGCCCTTTTTTAGTAGAAGCCACTCCGGCTAAGGTGACAGCGGGATTGACGGTTCCAGTTTTGGCGACAACGGAGTCGTAAGTTTTATCATTTGTATATAGGCTTGTAGGAGTTCCTGAGTTGGTCCCAATAACAGTTGCAATTTTGCTAAAGGAGCTATGTTGATCTAATAAGGTCTTATGAAGATTTATTAAAATTTTGAGCATAGCCGAGCAGGTGGCTTCGTTGTAGTGCGCACCATCGGATAGATCATAGCGATCTCCTGATCCATTAAACATAACAACAGAATGCATATCGAGATTCATATCCTTTTCAATGAATTGGCTGAACTTTTCCTCTGACTCCATGTGTTCGAAAATCTGATTAGCTGCATAGTTATTGGAGTTTCGGTTCATTTCCTTTAAGAGGCTCGAGAGAGGCGTCGAATTGACAACGTAGATATGGTCCGCAGGGTTTTGCGTCTTTTTAAAATCCTCGTCGCTTTGGAACTCGATGTCCTGAATTGTGAAAACAGGTTTTTTAACCATTTTAACGCCGATTTTAGCAGCCTTATAGTACGTCTCTTTGTAGCCTTTTAAGAGAGTTGAAAAGGCCCTCAATTGAAGCATGACTTTTCTGGGGACAGGGTCTTGGGGAACATAGAATCCTTCTGCGACACTGTTATTTCTTTTAGGGTCATCCACAGACCAGTAGAATTTAAAGTTCTCATCAAATGTTAAATTGCGAATATGTTTGATCCCACGTTTATTGAGCTCTGATATTGTATAGTGAGCTCGCTCGGCACCAAAGAACGGGTCTCGAGACCCTTGAATATGAAGATCATAGAGATCTCTTCCAACTTGAGTAAAATAGAAAACAGTTGCGAATCGATAATCGATACCCTTTTCTTTGATCGCCCAATAGGAGGTAATGAGCTTGGAAGTGGAGGCCAATGGGAGCCTCTCGTTGATATTATCACCTTGAATTTCCTGTGGATTATCCAGTGATGTATAACAGTTGGCGCCGCTCATAGCCTGTGCATATAGCGATACAAATGATGTCAATAGAGCTATGAATAGCCTCAATCTCATGTCAGTCCCTCCAACTACGTTCAATATAAAGAGGTTCATTCAATGATTGTGCCGTCTTATTATGAGATTTTGAGGCAGCTCAGGGTTTTTCAGCTGTTAAAAAGTTAGACAAGGGACCCTGAGCGACAGTTCTATAAGTATAGACTACTAAGTATCTTCGAAACCTTCGTCATCTCGGCTCGGAACGCTCGAGTGGGATGATGTTGAAGATGAGTCTCCCGCAGCCATTTTAAATTCGGTATCTTCACTGTAGTTGGAAGCGGATGACGTAGACATCTTGGACTTTGATTTAAATGGAATTATTTTAGAGGAGCTATTTTTGCGTGAACTCTCAGCTGTTAAAGATCCGGGCTTAATCGAAGCTGATTGCCCCTCTCCCTTGATGACGGCCATCAAAGTATGGATTGAGGATTGGAGAGATACGGCTTCATCTGACAACTCACGGGCTGCTTTGGCAGCTTCTTCGCTTGTTCCAGCGTTTTGTTGTGTCACAGTGTCGAGTTGTGACATGGCTTTATTAATTTCAGCCACACCCACAGCTTGTTCTTTATTGGCCTGAGAAATCTCTTGAGAAAGTCCTGAAACTTTTGAAACGTTCTGAACAATTTCATGGAGAATATCAGAGCACCGTCTTGCAACTT
>DAHVKR010000115.1 GCA_027320785.1 Bdellovibrionales bacterium | reverse complement strand
CGTGGAAAAACGTGGATCTGATCGAATCGGTGTGGTGATTTTTGCCGGTGAAAGCTTCACTCTCGTTCCACCCACTTTGGATTACCCTCTTTTATTAGATCAAATTTCTCATATTACAACTGCGGCCAGTGCCCATATTAAAGATGGCACAGCTATCGGTGTGGCCATGGCGAATGCTGCCGGAAGACTTCGCGACTCTACGGCAAAATCCCGTGTGATTATTTTCCTCACGGATGGAGAGAATAATTCCGGAACCATTGACCCCGAAACAGGCCTCGAGATCGCAAAAGGTTATGGTTTGAAAGTTTATTCCATCGGAATTGGACGAGATGGACCCACTCGAATTCCAGTTGTGATGCAAGATGTTTTTGGAAACAAAGTGAAAACCTATCAGCCTTTCGAGTCTCGAGTGAATGATGAGCTTTTGCAAAAATTTGCTTCTGAAACCGGAGGTAAGTATTACCGGGCTACTCGTGGTGATGCCTTAGAAAAAGTTTTTGATGACATCAATAAGCTTGAAACCTCGAAGATCGATGTGAATAAATTTACTCGTTATACAGAGATGTTCAGTTTTTGGATTTGGAGTGCTTTCGGTCTGTATTTACTGGCTTGGATTTTACAAATGACTTGGTTAAGGAGGATTCCATGAGATGGGCTCATCCTGAGTATTTGTATCTCATCCTACTTTTGCCACTTCTTTGGGGACTGGCATGGTTTAGTCAGAAACAAGGCTGGAGTGTCTTGCAGAAACATTTTGGCGGTTCTCTGCAGAGTCTTTGGAAAACTCAAATCAGTCTTGTGAGACGTTATTGGAAATGGACACTGCGAGTTTTGGTTTTGACCTTTCTGCTTTTAGCATTGGCTCGTTTACAGCTTGGACAAAGTCAGCAGTCTGTGAAGTCTGAAGGTTTTGAAATCTTTTTTGCCTTCGACGTTTCGAATAGTATGCTAGCAGAGGATTTACGTCCTTCTCGTCTCGAAAAAGCAAAAATCGATATGAGCCGTCTAGTCGATAACTTGGGCGGAAGTAAGATGGGCGTCATTGCTTTTGCTGGATCGGCGACGGTTATCAGTCCGCTGACTCAAGATACTTCGGCTGTAAAAATGTACATAGACTCTTTAGATACCAATACCATTAGTACACAGGGCACTGACTTTGAAGCTGCTCTCGCAACGGCAGAAGATGCTTTTGAACGGGGTGGAGCCGGTGAGGACTCTCAAGTCACACGCGTGATTATTTTGGCTTCAGATGGTGAAGACCAAGAGAAAGGTGCTTTGGAAAAAGCCGAGCAACTTCGCAAAAAAGGAATTCGTATTTTTTCAGTAGCCTATGGGACAGAAAAAGGAGCTCCGATCCCCGAGAGAGATCGAATGGGCTTTTTGAAGGGGTATAAAAAAGATCAGCAGGGGCAAACCATTTTGACAACAGTGCATGGGGAAGCCTTGAAGGCCTTAGCTGAAAAAACAAAAGGGTATTTTACATTCGCAACAACGGACTCTTCTTTTGTTCAAGATATTTTAAAACATCTGAACACTTTAGAAAAGAAAGAGTATGAATCTGAAATGCAAGTTCAGTATGACGAAAAATTTCAGGTTTTTCTTTTCTTAGCTTTTGTGGCGGCAATGGCCGAAATGCTTTTGGCTGATACCAAGAGGAGGAGAGCATGAAGAGACAAATATATTCTTTTCTCGCTCTATCTTTTTTGATGTTAGGCCTAACTGGCTGTGGCGCCGAGGTGGATCCTCGAACGATTTGGTATGATCGCTTGGGAGCGAAAGAGTTGCAAAAAGGAAGTGTATCAGATTCTCAAAGAAGTTTTCTGGAGGCTTTAAAAATTAATCCGTTTATAGGTGAGCTTCATGTGAATTTAGGACTCACCTACCAAGCTCTCAAACAAGGCGATGCGGCCATTGAGTCCTATCAATCTGCGGAGAGATGGGCTCGAAATAAAAATGTTCTTTTTATCTCTCGATTTGATCAAGGGGTACTTAGAGGAGAAAATAAACAGGTTGATTTAGCTCTGGATGATTATCAAAGAGCTTTGGAAGTCAGGCCTGATTCAAAAGAAGTGAAGACCAATATTGAATTATTGATGCAAAGTCAATCCGGTCAAGGGAAGGGCGAAAGCAAAGATCAAGATAAAAAAGGCAAAGAGGGTCAGGATCAGAAAAAGAATCAGGATCAAAAAAATCAAGATCAACAGAAAAAAGACAAGCAGGACCAACAAGATCAAGATCAGAAAAAACAGTATTCCCAGGATAAACCCTATAAACCACGCGAGTTTAAAGGGGATCTTTCAGAACAAGATGTTAAGAAAATATTAGGCGAGTTGAAGCAGCAAGAGCAGAAAATCCGCTCTCAGTTTTACCGTGGTGATGCGAAGGAGAAGCCTCATGGCAAAGATTGGTAATTTATTCTTTTTATCTCTTCTGCCTATGTTAATGGGATTATTTTGGCTAGGACCCTCACGTGCAGAGGCGCAGCAAGGGACGGTTGTTTCAGCCACAGTGGATCGAAATAAGATGGAGGTCAATGATACCTTCACTTTAACTGTGACTGTTCAATCCAGTGAAAGCGTTGATATTGATGAGCCCCGGTTGCCCTCTTTGCAGGGAGTTGAGCTGATTCAAAAGTGGGACAATACGTCTGTTCAACAAAGCTTGGTGCAAACCGATCAGGGAATGGATTTCAAAACCATTCGTAAAAGAGAATTCCATTATATGTTTCAAGCCAAACAGCCCGGGCGATACAGTTTGGATGCCTTTGATGTGGTTGTGAATGGAAAACTGTTTAAAACAGAGCCTATCGCGGTTGAAATCTTTAAAGCAGGAGCTGCACCGCCTGGGGTGACTCAAAATTCTCAAAATCCTCAAGGCTCTCAGGGTTCATCGGGGCAAGATCAGGAAGAAGATCAAGAAGAAGCATTTTTGAAACAGCAAGAGGATATCTTCAATCAACTTTTGCAAAGACAATTGGGAGGAGGGGCTGTTCAAGTTCCTCAAGCTCAAAATGAACCTCATTCGCATCGTCCTCACGTGGAGCCTCAGTATCGCTCTATGCCGGCCAGTCCGAATGATGCTTTTTTTATTCAACTGGAAGTAGATAAAACGGATGTATACGAAGGTGAGCAAGTCACAGCTACTTGGTATTTGCTCACGCGTGGTCAGATGGAAAGTTTGGATCGAGTGAAATTTCCAGCCCTTAAAGGCTTTTGGAAAGAAACCATCGAAGAAAATCCGCAAATTCAATTCACGCAAGAAATTATAAACGGAATTCCTTATCGAAAAGCTCTTTTAGCTTCTCATGCTCTTTTCCCCATTAAAGCGGGTAAGGCTCTAATCGATGAGTTTACGGTGAAGAGTCGAATTCGAATGCCTTCTTCTCAGTTCGGTTTTGGATTCGGTCGTGCTTACGAATATACACGCAGCTCAAAGCGACTGACGATCAACGTAAAACCTTTACCAACGGAAGGACAGCCACCTCATTTTACAGGAGCGGTTGGACAGTTTAACGTATCGGCTAGAATTGAAGGAACCCAGTTTCCTGTGAATCAACCTTTTAGTTTGAAGATTCGATTTGAGGGTCAGGGAAATGCAAAAGCTATTGATCTACCAGCAATTGAGTGGCCTCCAGGAGTAGAGGTTTACGATACAAAAAATGATTCTCGATTTTTTAAAGATGGAACCTCTTTCAAAGAATTTGAAGTTCTGTTGATTCCTCGGAAAGAGGGGCCTCTTGAAATCCCCGCTGTTCATTTTGCTTTTTTTAATCCCAAAACAGCTAAGTATGAAGAGAAAGAAACATCTCCACTGAAATTGACGATCACACCATCAGCGAATGGTCCCAGCGATAAGATGTCCTCTAATGATTACTTAGGGGATCAGGCGAAAAAAAGTACAGTGGCAACTCAAACTTTACCTGCTTTGCTTGAATCGCCTCTTCTCAGTGGATCCTCTGTGGGATGGAATCGTGTCTTCAGCTCAGGTTATGCTTCAGCACAAGCACCTGGGGTTTGGACACTCTGGAGTCTTTTGATGGGATTGGCAGCTCTTCTGATGGGATCTTGGGGCTATCGTGAGCTCAAGTCTCCTTCACGCTCTGTCAGTTTGAGGAAAAAATTAGACTCCTACTGGAAAAAAGTGGAGGCGGCTTTAACGCAGGACCAATACAAGCAAGTCGGAATTGAAATTGTGAACTCCTTTAATATGGTTTTATCTGAAGTCAGCAGTCATAAATCTGAGACCCAAGAAATTGGAAAAATGTTGGAAAGACTTGAGCCAGAAAAAAGGAATCGCTTAGGAAAAACAATAATGAGTTGCTATGAGGAAGCTCAACTATTGGGTTTTGCTCCCGAATCGGCTTTAGAGAAAATGAAAGAAAAGGGAAGTTTAAAGGCCCTGGCTCAGAAGTCGAAGCAGGTACTCAACGAAATATGCGACTAAGGTCGCGTCCTTTTGTATAGATGGGTATATACCGCCAAAAAATTTGAGTTTATTCAAGAAAGAGAAGAAAATAGGGACTATGTTTTTTCCGAAAGTCCTCAGCCCTATTTTGATTGCGAGCCTTTTCATTTCGTCCCCGACTTGGGGGCAATCAAAGGCTTCTCCTGTGAAACAAAAGACTTCTAAACTGTCTGATGTTTTAGAGATCAATCTTGAAAAATTAGCTCGAAATTTAAAGCCTCTGGATTTGACTGAACTTCCTGAAAAATCGGTTTCTCATCAGTCTGTTACGGCTCAATTAAAGTGGAATGAAACCTATTCACAATGGGAAAAGTGTGCGGCTCTTCGGCCTCGTGCTTTACAGGCTTCTCCCGATATTGCCGGTTGGATATGGTTAGCGTCTCTGAATTGCGAAGTGAAGCAGTTTGATGAGCCAATTGCGCAAACACCAGCAATGAAAAAAGGATCTCGAAAAAAATCGCGCAGCACTTCGACGGATGTTTTGATGAAAAGAAAAGTGCAGCATCTGACTCAAGTGGCTCAAGCTTTCGAAAGACGGTTAGATCTTTTAGACAGGGGGCCTTGGAGTCGTGATTTACGTTCTCAATGGCTTGATGTTTTGAATCGCCTGCGATCCAAGGCGGCAACATCTCAGGAAAAGGCTCAAGTTGCGGAGATTTATTTTAAGCGCCCTGAAATTTTATCCAACAGCTTACAAAAAGATTTGTTAGAAGATCTACAAGCTCCATTTGATGAAACTCAGTCGTCTAGGATTGTGACTGGCAATCCGACGCCACTTCCGTCACAACCTTGGTGGGATGCGGCTCGAAAGATGGACTATGAAGAAGTTGTGAAGCTCTTAGAAAATTATTTTTCTGCGAACTCGTCTCCGTCAGATCTTGTCGAGACAAAGCTTTTATTGGGTAAGGCCTATCTTTGGACAG
>DAHVKR010000114.1 GCA_027320785.1 Bdellovibrionales bacterium | reverse complement strand
GATCCCAAGTCACATAGATAGTATCCATCCTCACGCAACTCGATCATACAATGGATTGGAGAAACTTCCGGATCATCTAAATCAACTTGAACATCTGTTTGATGACCAATCACAATCTGCTCGAGATCAAACTGTTTGACCTCTTTTAACTGATGACCTTTAAAAACTCTTAAAATAGCTGGCGATTTCAATTACCACCCCGAATACGCTGTAAATCTTCTGCTGTTCTTCTCATCTCGGGTATAAAATTTTCTCTAAGCTTAATGAGTCTGCCGTAATTAAAATTCTTTTTCTGAAAAAGATAAAAAAGTTCTGGTTTCTGAGTAGAGCCTTCTACAAGTTCATCTTCAAAGTTGAGAGTCGCACGTCTTTCGCGTACGGGTGCACCATGCGCATCATTTCCTTGTGCGTAAGTTAAAGAAAAACTGAGTATAATAAAGAGGATCACTCTACGTGCCACACTGACTCCCTCTCTCTATTTTAATGATTTTGCCTTATTTTCCAATTCAGAAATTCTTTTTCTGATATCAGGACTAGTCCCTATGAACCGAATCTTATTCAGAACGTCTAGACCTTCGGCTGGCTTCTTCAAATAGTCGACTAACAAAATAGCATAATTCAAAAGCACAGCCGTATTTTGAGGTTGAAGGTTCGAGGCACCTTTCAGCTGTGTCTCTGCTAGATTATATTTTCCCAAAGCCATCAAAGTGACACCATAATTGTTTAGTGTTTTCCAATCTCTTTGGCCCTTCTCGACTGCTATTTCCAACGCAACCTGCGCCTTATTATAATCTTTTACCTTCGCATAGTAGGCACCCACATTCGAGGCCGCAATGGCATTATACGGATCTACTTTCAAAGCTTCCCGGTAAGCCTTGACGGCATCCTCATCCTCTTGAGCTCCTTGCAGAACAACACCCAAATTCGAGTAAAGCATCGAGATTTGATCATGGGCCGCAATAGCTTTGTTCAAAAGTACCTTCGCCGTACCCGTATCCCCATGACGAAAATGGTAGAGCGCCAAAGCATTCAAAGCTTTGGCATCATCCGGAGACTGAAGCAAAACCTGTCTTGCCGCAATGGCTATAGACCGATCATCTTGTTTTTGAATAGCCCGATCTAAATCACTCATCACACTCTCACGTGTTTCCTCTGTTTTGCTATCACTAACAGGAGGCAGTGGCTGTGTATGACTTTCTTTTTTCTTCGGAGTCTCGGACAAATCCATTAGACCCTTTTTGGAGTCCGAGCTTGGGCTCTCCTTATATGGAGTCGAACTACAAGCTGCCAGCAAAACGAGTGAGAATAAAACTGAATACTTCACGGCACACTCCACTTCACAAGTCGAGAGTCATATACGGTCGCATCTTTCATATCATCACTACGAGGATCACCACTGCTTACTTGATCGTAAGCTTTAAAGTAATCAGAAGTATAAGCCTCAAGCTCTTGTCCACGAGAAACCGCTAGCTTATAGCTCTCTATTGATTTTTGCTGAAAAGGGTCTGCAATTTTTTTGATCCCCTCTTTATAAAGAGCAATCTCTTTAGCATTAAGTCCCTTTGGAAGTGGAGCACCCTCTATGGAGTCGTACATATGTTGATTGGCCTCTCCCAATAAAGCCAATGAAGATATAATTTCATTCGAAGAGTTCATCTTCACAATATTATTAAGCTCGCGCGTCAGTTGATTCAGCAATTCGATTTTTTTCTCTACGGCTTTTTTCTGTTTACTTGGATTCAGCGGCAAGCGAACCGATTTAAACTCGTGAAAAGTTTTTTGTGCATCATCTAGCTTTATTTGCGCAGCATACTGAGAGGCGACAGGGTTTTGAGTTCGTTTGTAAAGTGAGATTATTCTTTTTTGATATTTCTCTGCCTCACTTGGTTTCGATCTTTTCAAAAGCTGACTGAGCTCATGAAAAGCCTTAGCAATCTTCTGCGTATCTGAGCCCCCACGATTAATGTAAGATTCGTAATTCTCGATAGCGGCACTACGACGATTTAATTTAGAATCCAATTCAGCCACCATGAAATAAGTATCCTTTACATCTGACTTGCGTGGCGACAAATCAATATACTTTGTATAAGCCTCTACTGCTTCACTTTTTCTACCGAGAGTCTCACACATCAAACCAATATTATAATAATAATTTGGGACCAGAGGATCTTTCGAGGATTCCTTGATCGCCGCATAATACTGTTGAATCGACTCGTTGAAGAGTGATGAGTTTTGAAAGGTTTTTGCCAACAACCGATGCGATGTTGCACGGAATTTATCAGCATCCGCACTTTTATTATTCGCAACGGCCATAAAAAGAGGCACAGAGTGTGTATGATCATTCACGCGATCATAGTTAATAGCTGCATTGTATTGCGCCATAACAGCTAAGCTTGATTTAGGATTTTGCTGTGCAAAAGCCTCGAACTGTTTCGCACTTTCTAAATACTTCTTGTCCGCCTCTAAGTCTTGAGCCTTTTTAAAGTTGGCCTTTTCAAGAATATTTCGAATTTCGCCACCCGTCTTGGATTGTGCGATCTCAGGCACCTGAAGAAGCTCCGTGCCCGTCTTCTCAAGACCTATATAATCTTTCTTTAGTGTATAAATATCGAGAATCAAATTAGCCGCATACTCAGAGTATTTTGTTTTCTTGTACTTCGTAGCCACTTCTTTAAAAATCTCGTTGGCCTTATCAAACTGATTGTGTTGGTAATAAAGTCGACCCACTCTAAATCTTAGTTCTGCGGCTTTCTCTGTATTAGGAAATTTAGCAACATACCAATCTGCTGCTTTGATAAATGACTCTGCACGTGGATCCAAGGGCAGTGGACTTGTGCTGTTACCCACCTTGGCCTGCATCTCTTTATCACTTGGAAGAGATTTTTCAGCAGCGTGAATAATGTTTTCCGCTGCTTTTGAGTAGTACTTACTATGAGCCCCATTTTCTACAACCCAGCGATATTGATTAGTCGCTTCGTCATACTTCTTCATATCGTAAAGGAGTTCACCATAGTAAAAGTGCATATCAGCAATTTGAGGCGCGCTGGGGAATTCCTGTAGATATATTTTATAACCTTCTTCAGCGGACGCTTGCGAAAAAGGAGCTCGTGAATTCTGGGCCGTCTGATGCTGCTGTAAAATATAATTTCTGAGCGTTGTTTCGCGAAGCTTCAGAGACTTCGCAATCAAATCTTTATCATTCCCATTTGTCTGAGCCCACTTACTATTAGCACCGTAATTTTTAACCCACCCATATAGCTCATCTTTAAAACGCTTTGTGTTCTTAGCGTAAAAATAGTTTTGAACTATTTGATATTGATACTCAAAAGCCTTTGGACTTTCGGGATTTTGATCGATGAGCCATTTAAATGACTCCCGAGCCGCATCCTGATTTCCTTTATCAGTATAATAATAGGCCAACTTCTCTATATAAGGCGTGATATTATCTGATCCTGTTACACGACGAAAATAGTCAGGCGCTTGTTTTGCAGATTTGGCTGCAGCGAAGAAAACAATAATATCTCGCAAAGCCTCTTTATCAAGTCTTTCCTTATTCACGATTCTTTTCGTCGCAAGACTTTCACCCTCTTGGTTTTGGCTTTCGCGAATAATGGATTCTAAATATTTCAGAGCTTGATCGTACTTACCTAAACGGTAAAGACACCAAGCCCCTTTATACACTGAATAATTATGAAGTCGGCTACGCTTATTTTTAATAAGAGGTGCGTATCGATTATAAGCGATCACCCATTTTTCATTTTCGAAATAATACTCTGCCAAAGAAAACTGAGCTTCTTGAACAAAAGGGCTGTGCGGATATTTTTTAATAAGCTTTTCGTAATATTCAGCCCCTTTTTTAGGTTGACCGAGTTCGAAGTTATTAAATCCAAGAAAGAAAAGAGCTTGAGGAACTTTCTCATCACGTGGGAAATCCTTTAAAAACCAGCTGTAAAGCTGGATAGCTTTTCGATTCAATTCTCGTGCTTGTCGCGAGTCCAAAACTGGGCGTGTTCGACGTTTTCCCTCGTTAAAAAGTTTTACTTGCTTGTCAAATTCATCTTGTTGGCGCGTATCAGCTAATACTGATTTTTCTACATAAAGTTCAGCTAGTCGTAACCATAGTTCTCCACGATTTGAGCTATTTTTATATCGTTGTGTCAATTTATAGAGCTCATCTATTTGCTTATTCAGAATTCTTTCATACTCAGCCAAGTCCCCTGATGCGGCTGACTGCAGAATCTCATTAGATTTAGGAGGTTTCACTTGGTTCATATCTGATTCAGTCTTTGGGCTGAATCCTAAATTTTTTCGCACGTTCGGTATTGCAGTGTTATTTTTTTCGCGAGCTGAGAGCTTTCCACCACGGCTCTCCTGTTGAACCTGGGATAAAAAATCTCCAACTGTTTTCTTTTTCGTCGATTTTGTCTTGGCTAGTCCACCTGATGCCAGCAAAGAAAAACTGAGTGCAAAAATAAATGTATTTTTCATAGAGCTACTCACAGCTTGATTTTCCTAGAAAGTGATAATTTCCAATTTCGTCCAACCAATATTCCCCTTCGAAAGGATAGTACTGATATCCATTTTGCACATAAAAAGATCGAGACTTATTATCATCAATTTTGGCCTCCGGCAGATCAGAGCCTGAGATTTTCTTCTTAACAGCTTCCTTTTCGGCGCTGATCATCTCATAACGAACAAATGAAGACTGCTCAAAATAATCCTTAAGTTCAGACTTCATATTTGTCATTTCGACTTTAGCAATTTCACCAACAGAAATTTTAGTATTTTGCGATCTATTATTAATAACCTTTAAAGCATAGCGCCCTAAAGCCGTGTTACGTAATCTCCCATTTGACTCTATGGCCTTCTTCTCTGAATCCAAACGCTTTAAGTAATTAAGGGATCTTCTAACAGATCCACCTTTTGAAATCTCATTGGCTACCATATAGGGAATCTTAAGCGCTGGGCGATCTACATCCGTCATTCGTTTAATGGATTGCCACTTATCAATTTCAGTATAATAAGAAAGAGGATTTGCGTGATTATTTAGAAAAACGCTGATCTGGCTTCGCACAGGCCCATAGGTTCTTTCAAAGAGTTTCAGTGATTTCTCCATCTCATCGTATTTGCAGATATAGAGGTAGACGATAGAACGCAAAATTAAAGACTCTGGATTGTAACTATCCTCGAAGTAAGGTGATTGAAGGGATTGAAAGTTGCTCAGCGCTGAACGAAAACGAGCACCTCGGAGCATCGCCCATGTCTGCTCATAGAGCGCCTCATGCCAAAGAAAATGATCTCGAGGAATATCCGAGTAAGCCTTCACGGCCCCATCCCAGTCTTTCTTCTGATAAAGTGCTCGTGCTATAGCAAGTTCTGCTGCTACTCGATTGGTATC
>DAHVKR010000113.1 GCA_027320785.1 Bdellovibrionales bacterium | reverse complement strand
GCATGAGTTGCAACGCCTAGGCAATCAAGGGCTTAAAACAGTTCCAGGGGAAGTTCTTTTCAAGCTCTATGATACTTATGGATTCCCAGTTGATCTCACTCGCCTCATGGCTGAAGAGAAAAATTTTTCTGTAAATGAAAAAACATTCGAAGCTGAAATGGAAAAAGCTCGCCAACGCTCCCAGGCCTCCTGGAAGGGAAAAGGTATTGAGGCCTCTGAAGCTCACTTGATTTCTTGGTCTCAAGAAGTGATGAAGACTCATAAGCCTACAAAATTTGTGGGCTATGACAATCTGACTGCGACATCAAAAGTTTGGGGCCTATCCGATGGGCAAAAAGCCGTTAGCGAAATCCCAGAGGGACAATCTGGTATCGCCATTCTCGATACCTCTCCCTTCTATGCAGAAGGTGGCGGCCAAGTCGGTGATGTCGGAGAACTCAAAGCACAAGGTGGAATTGCTCAAGTTACGAACTGCACAAAAAAGAATGATGTTCACCTCCACTTTATTGAAGTGCAAAGTGGCACTCTCAAAATAGGTGATGTCGTAAAGTCCAGTGTAGACACCAAAACACGTCGAAACACTCAAGCCCATCACTCGGCCACACACCTCATGCATGCAGCTCTACGACAAGTTCTTGGAACTCACGTAACCCAAGCTGGATCTCTTGTTGAGCCCACTCGCCTTCGTTTCGACTTCACTCACCATCAACCTGTGACGTCTAAAGAAATTTCGCAAATTGAAACTCTCGTAAACGAGGAAATCGCCAAAGGACACACTCTCACCCCTCAAGTTATGAAATACGATGCTGCCATTGAAGCTGGGGCTTTGGCTTTATTCGGAGAAAAGTATGGAGATGAGGTCCGCATGTTAAAAATGGGAGACTTCTCCTGTGAGCTTTGCGGCGGAACACACGTCAAAAATACCGCTGAAATACGCATGTTCAAGATTGTATCAGAAAGTGGCGTTAGCGCTGGAGTTCGTCGTATTGAGGCCGTTACAGCAGACACCGCCGTTAAATTTGCACTTCATTCGATTCAAGAATTAGATGAGATTTTAGAAGTCGAAAATCTTCCAAAGTCATTTCAGTATATTTCAAACAGCCCTGAAGGAGCTCACACAGCTTCTCAACATATCCTTTATTTGAGAACTCAACTGAATGACAAAGACAAAGAAATTAAAAAATTAAAAGGCTCTTCTGTTTCGGTTGAAGATCTTGTCAGTAGCGCTATTCGCCTTGGAAGTGCCAATGTGGTAGCCGCACAAGTAGACCTTGAAGACCGCGAAATTTTAGCTCAAGTGTCAGATCAAGTTAAAAATAAATTACAAAGCGGCGTTGTCGTCCTACTTGGAAAAGGTGATGGCAGCTCGCCTCTACTCGTGAGCGTTTCAAAAGATCTCTCAAATAAAATCAAAGCAGGAGAAATTTTGAAAGAACTCGCCCTTGTGATGGGAGGCAAGGGTGGCGGACGACCTGATTTTGCTCAAGGTGCCGTTCCAAACACTCAAGCTTGGGCTCAGGCTCAAGCTCGACTTAAAGAAATTGTGAAGTGATTTATTTCGGGTGTTGAATCGTCACGCCCGTCTAACTACTGTGATGAAACGACCTTAAAATCACAAGACCACTCGTTCCAGCGAGTGAGGATATCTTTTAAAAGACTTCTGAGAAGTAATCCATCGTTTCCACATAGATCGATATTTTTTTGGCAACTTGAATAGGCCTCACCCACTTTTACACTTTTATCGGTCCAATGGATTTCACTGTAAGGTGATGAGTAAACCTGAGCACATAATACATCGGGTCCAGGAGGGTCGAACTGACAAAGCTGAGAGTTGGATAGTAAGTCTTGGAGCTTGCCCAGCTCATCTTCAGACAAACACTTCTTAACAAGAACGCCTTGAACATTTTGAATCATCTCTCCTGATGTCAAATTCAAGTTCACGACATCATCACTCTGAGTAAGAATATCCAGAGACTCTGCTTGCGCAAGTGTAGGGTCTGCAATTTTACTTTGCGGAAGGCTAGCTGATGAATCTGTCCCGGCACCTGAATTTATACTTTGCCGCGAACAGTTCTGAAACGTAACTAAAAGTACGCCAGAAATTACCAATACAGGCAGATATTTTTTCATGGACTTCCCCCTTCTTTTATTTCAACCCATAACGATTGAAGTCTCTAGAAAATCGGGGGCAAATCTCAAAATGAAACAAAAAAAGCCAGCACGAGGGCTGGCTTTTTAATGAATAAAGGAAATCAAATTCCTATATTAAGACAATCTGATTATTTGCACTCAAGTGGGTAGAATGTATCGTTGATAGATGCAAAACCAGAAAGGCTTCCTGGGTTTTGATCATCTTTTTGCAATACGAGGAATCCCGCACCTTTAACAGCGCCATTTTCCATCTTAGCTGACTCAGAAACAACGAGAGTTACCAAAGAACCTTCAGCGATACCTTTGCTGAAAGCACCTTTTTCCATTTGGTTGAAGTAAACCAAAGCAGATTTTTGGGGCTCATTGATTGTTAAAGTCACAAAGTCACCTGAAGACTCTTCTGAAGCATCAACAGTAGCAGAAATAACAGGAGTTCCTTTATCCATAGGAACAACACAGTTTAATGTAGTAGCTTTAGCAGCCACAGTTGCAACAGATGCAAGTAAAACAAGCCATACGTTTTTCATTTGTACCTCTTCGTAACCCTTGCGGGCTTTGTTAGTGTTTGATTTCCTCGGTGGTTTATCGATGTTAGCCTCAGGGGTCAACGGAAATTACCCCTAAGACAATTCCTTCAAAATGATAAAAACCCTCTGTTGCCAGAGGGTTTTTATCATTTTGAGTTTTAATAATTTTAATATTATCGCTTTGAGTATTGGTATCTGCGACGTGCACCAGCCAAACCGTATTTTTTACGTTCAACCATACGTGGATCACGAGTCACATAGCCCGCTTTCTTCAACTGAAGCTTCCACTCAGGATTGAATGCAACAAGCGCACGAGTCAAAGCATGGCGAATAGCCCCTGCTTGTCCTGACTCTCCACCACCTGTAACAGTCACATTCATATCAAACTTGCCAGCTTGATCCAAAAGCTCCACAGGTTGCATAATCACCATTTGGGATTGCATACGACGAAGATAGTCTTCTGGTTTTTTACCGTTAATAGTCACATTCCCTTTACCAGGCTTTAAGAAAACACGCGCTGAGCTTGTTTTTCGACGTCCGGTTGCCAAGATGAATTGTTCTTTAGCTTTTGCTGCCATTTAAGGACCTTTCCTTAGTTTTTCTTTAAACCAGTGTGTGCTGGAATCGTATACGCCTCAGGTTTTTGAGATGCGTGAGGATGTGCAGCACCAGGGTAAGTTTTTAATTTCATAATTGTGTGACGAGACATTTTATTCGTCGGAAGCATTCCGCGCACGGCCTCAGATAGAACAAAACCAGAGTCTTCTCCCATCATCTGCCCAGCTGTTTTTGATTTCAAAGAACCAAAAAAGCGAGTGTGAGTGTAATACTTCTTAGAGTTCAATTTATCACCAGTCAGTTCCATTTTATCAGTATTAATTACGATAACGTGGGAACCCGTATCCACATGAGGAGTGAACTCAGGTTTGTTTTTTCCTCTGAGAAGGTTTGCAACATGAGTTGCAATACGTCCTACGCGGTGTCCAGAGGCATCAATAATATGCCACTTAGTAGACTGATCTTCGTTCTTGGCTTGCCAAGTTTTCATAGTTTTCATCATCATACGCTGCTCCAGTACAAGATCTGACTTTTTAAAGTTCGCGGCACTTCTTGTCAAGTTCTCGTGGATAATAAACTTTCCATAAAAAAAGTCCCTCAGGCGGAGCCGGGGGCCCAGCCTGGGTTCGATCGTGGGCCTCGAGGATCCGGGCCATTTCCTGGGCGGGCAGGCCTTTTCTTTCTAAAAATAGCTGAGTTCCCACTATATTTCTGACCATCTGCTTCAAAAAACCTGTCCCTGTCACGGTAAACTGGAGGACTTTAGGGTTCCTCCACTCCCAATGTGCCTTTAAAATCGTTCTGACCGTATGAGGAACTGGGGTTCCTGCTGACTGAAAGGATTTAAAGTCATGCTCCCCCAAAACAAACTGCGTGCAGGCATTCAAATAGTCCAAATCCAGGGGGTTTCGCACCCAAGTAGCAAAACGACAAACAAAAGGATTGCGGCGATTTCCATTATAAATCAAATACTTATAGGTTTTGTGAGTGGCCGACAGAGTGGAATGAAAGTCATCTGGAACTTGCCATACCTTACGAACTACGATGGTTGAAGGAAGTTGAGCTTTGAGGGCCCAAGCCAAATCCATATTGAAATTTTTTTCATCCCTTTCCACTTCAAAGTGGCAGATTTGACCCATAGCATGGACCCCGGCATCTGTCCGACCTGATCCGTAGAGGGCAATAGGCTGACGAAAAATTTTCTCGAGAGCTTCTTCCAGCACATGGCCGACACCCTTAAGAGGGCCATGGTTTTGCTTCTGCCAACCACAAAAATCAGTACCATCATAGGAAACGAGCATCTTTATTTTCATCTCAGCTGAGAGGTACAGGAGCCTGAAATTTCTGTAAAGAAACCAACTTTATTGCGCTACGCATTATCAAAAGCTATGATAACAGCACTATTTTTAAAGGAAAGTGAGTGGTTATGGTGACTCCCCACCCTCTTCGTTTGCACCCGAAGCAAGATCTAAAAAATGCACTTCTCGAGTGGAGTCAGGCTCAATCATCTTCCGCAGCCTTTGTTGTCAGCTGCTGTGGAAGTCTACAAAAGCTTCGCCTACGCCTCGCGGACTCGAATGAATCACTAGAAAAAAATGAAAAATTTGAAATCCTCAGTTTACAGGGAACACTTACACCTCAAGGAGTACATCTTCATATCAGTGTGGCTGATTCCAAAGGACAGACTTGGGGAGGTCACCTATTAGAAGGCTGTGAAATTTATACGACAGCTGAAGTTCTAGTATTGGAACTTTCGGATTGGAAACTCACTCGAATGCAAGATCCTGAAACAGGTTTCGCTGAGCTGGTTGTGACTAAGAAATAGTGCGCACTTTCATTACATGAAATCTTGAGCTTTTTTGCCCAGTTCTTTGAGCATGGCTCGCACACTATCATACTGAGAATCATCTGTAGGCGTAAAATCAGTCACGTTGAAGAGCGCTTTAAAAACTTTTTGCCCCTCTTCCGAGCGTACATATTCTCGAAGTGCTGCTACGATTTTATTTTCTAATTCCGGTGGAAAGTCTTTTCTAAAAATAATGGGATCATTGGGAATCGGACCTGTTTTCGCAATAATCACAACTTTATCATCCACATCAGGATACTGAGTCCGCACAAGTCGACGAGCGTCCATAGGTTGGCCTTCAGCATTTTTCTCGGGCACATAAAAGGCAGCTCCGGCATCCACTTGCTTTTGATAAACCATACTGACCACAACATCGTGATGACCCGCAAAAATG
>DAHVKR010000112.1 GCA_027320785.1 Bdellovibrionales bacterium | reverse complement strand
CGGCTCTGTATTGAGAATAACTTTTTCGAACAGACTGAGGATCTGATGTGCCCTGAAGTTTGGTCACAACAAAACTGACAAAGTTGTGCAATAGAGGAGCCTGGGGGTAGGCGCCGCGTACATCCACGGGGCAAAGCCATGTACTTTCATCCTGTGGATTTTTGTAGAGCTCTTTTTTAATAATAGAATCTAGGCGAGTTAAAATATAGAAGCCTAAATTGAGTCCTTCATTTTTGGCTTTCTGCTTGAGGCGATCATTTTCCTGCGGATTAAAAAATAGATGGCCAACGCTGTCAGGATCTCCACTTGCGCGTTCTAGAAAAAAGAATTTCCAAGGATTGTGTGGAAGGCGAGGATGCAAAAGCAACCCTTTTAGAAGGAGATATAAATTCAAAAAAGAAGAAGGCTTTTGAAGAGGTCGTGTGGGGGCTGTTATGTTAAAGCCCACTGCTTTTAAAACAGACATTATTTTCCCGAACCCGTCCGTTAATTGGGGAAAGGCATTAGGACTCGACTTGGTCTTTAAAAAGATCCTCAGGAACAAGGCCCGTCGCAAGGGCTTCAGCCACTTTTCGATGGTGTTCATTATGAATAACCTCGAGAGCTTGATCCAGCGGCATGGGATCGGGATCTTTAATTTTATCCAGCTTAAATTGAAGTATCCGTTTGGAATTAGCCTCAATCTGATTTTTGTTTAAAGGTCCGTTGGCGGTGGCATCTATAAGTGCCTCCATAGCAATACCAGGAGCTTCGAAATCATTGCAGTAAAGAAGTAAATCATTTCCTGCTTTTAAAGCTTGAACAGCGATTTCTTCAGTGGAGAATTTATGTGTAAGAGCTTTCATGCCCAAATCGTCTGTAATAACAAGACCTCGGAAGCGACATTCTCCGCGGAGAACTTGTTGAATCATGACCTCTGAAAGTGACGCAGGATAATCAGGATCAATTTTTTGAAACAAGATATGGGAGATCATGCACATTTCAGCACGAGAACGAAAAGCCTTCTTAAAAGGCTGAAGTTCGATTTCTTGAAGTCGCTTTAAATCTAAATCTTCAATGGGTAGATCTTCATGGCTGTCGAGAAAAGTATTTCCATGTCCTGGAAAGTGTTTAACGCAAGCGATGACATTTGCCTTGATCAATCCTCTAACAAGAGCAGAAGCGTGTTTCGCGACCATATTAAAATCCGAGCTAACGGCGCGATCTCCAATGACGACATTTTTGGGATTAGTCAAAACATCAACACAAGGAGCATAGTCGAGATTAATACCAACGGCGTTAAGCTCAGAAGCTAAACAGTAGCTAAATTGAAACGAAACAGTGGAATTATCGAGATCTCCCACTTTTTTAAGAGGAGGCCATTTTGTAAAAGGCTCCTTAAGGCGTGCAACGCGCCCGCCCTCCATATCGATACTAATAAAAAGTGGCGCCTTGTCGGACATTTGATGTCGTAAGGATTGAATTTCTGTGCAGAGCTCGCGGAGCTGCTCGGGGCTTTGAACATTGCGAGAAAAGAGGACAACTCCTGAAATATTATTTTCAATGATAAATTTTTTCTCGTCAGCAGTGAGGGCGAGACCCGAAAGTCCCATCAGAATATGTTGGCCAAGAGCCGCTTGAATCACGGACCCTCCTGAGTCTTACCAGAGGGTGATTTTCCCTTCAGGATGATGCCTTTGCCACCTGGAACACCGATTTGTTTTCCAGCCTTGGGCTGGTTTTCTAAACTTTTAAAGTATTGAGAGACAACATTCTTTTCACCAGAAGGGACAGAACCAAATACTGTTTTAACAACAGCCTCTGGCAGACCAATAGTGCCGATGGCTTCTGAAGCCTGAGGAACAAGCTCAGAGAGTATGTGGGCATCTTTTACTTCAGTGGCTAGAGCTTCGCCTTTATCTGTGACAAAGCTGACAAAGCGAGAATTTTTAAATGTATTTTCAATTCTGAAAGCGCCAAAGCCTTTGTATTTTTCCTCTTTTAATACTTTGGCCGTACCTGTTTCCACGGTCGCATCTTCTTCGGCAATGGCTTTGTAAGTGTAATTAGATTTGGTTTGAATGCCAGTGGGAGAGCGAAGCATTGTATAGACAAGAAAGGTACTTAAAAAAGTGCCGGGCTTAATATCATTTTTAACAGAAATTTTCTTTTTTCCTGTTTCTGTGATCGTAGCTGACATTTTACCCTTTGAAAACTGAGCATCTATTGTTTTTGTCTGAGTACCCACAATGGAAGTGTATTTGTAAGAAATGGGATTCAATGTGGCGTCGGCCTTGGCCACAAGGCTTTCCATAACAACATTGCCACCCGCGGAAATTCGATTCAGCATTTGGGAGGTGAACTGCTTTTTCTTTGCATCAAATTGATAGCGAAGAATAGAAAAGCCTATGTGCTGATCTCCAGATGTAATTTTGTAGTAGCCCTCAAAAAGAGTATCTGAGGCTAATGTTTGAAGAGAAAAAAACAAGACAGAGAACACCAATAAGAATCGACGAAACCATATACCGACCATAGTCTGACCACACCACTTTCTATTCCCCATGATCTCGTCACTTTTTCGTTTGGTCAAATGAGACTGACAAAGGTCTTAACTTATGAAGAACACGGAGATTTTACAAAAAAGAAAGAGCACAATTAAAGGCTGATGATGACAAGGTTTATTCGAAACAAAAAAGGACAGGTGGCGATATTTGTTGCCCTGATGTTCCAAGTTCTTTTTCTATTTTTCGCCATGATTGTGAATGTCGGGTTACTTGTTCATCATAAAATCAATCTACAAAATTCAGTTGATCTGGCCGCCTACTATGGCGCAGCTAAACAGGCTGAAGTTTTAAATGCCATGGCCCATGTGAATTATCAGATCAGACAAAGCTGGAAACTCCTTGTGTGGAGACAAAGAGTTTTAGGAACAGCGGGTATTGATCCTATGGACGCCAGATTTCCCTATGCAAAGCTCAAAGCAGGGAATGTAACTCTGCGAGACGATATGATGGCGGGGGGACCTATGCCGCCCGCGGGAACAAGTCCTGACTTCACAAGCGTGTTTCAGCGTCCCACTTTTTGTATTGCCTATGCGCCTCATGAAATTTTAGCAAGTTCAGGAAACTCCTCAACTCTCGAGAACTCCTGTCGGTATATGTATCAAACGACATTTACAGGCCTCCCGCGCGCCAACTTGTTGTATATTCCGTCTTTCCTCTCATTCGGTTCGCAAGTAGCAGCAGCAATTACCTCCGCTGCTACACAGGCTATCAATAGATGTGCTCAGGCGGGTGCACTCAATTATATAATTGGAGGCGAGTTCGTCGCAGCTCATAATCGAGATGCGGATGAAAGAGCCTATTTACTCAACTACCTTGCGACGGGCCTTAGCCAGTCGGAAAATAATTTTTATGAAATATCCGGGGATGAAGTTCAAGTAGGGCTCGAAAAGACTCTTAAAAAAAATCTGACAGAAGCAAACAACAACAGCTTAAGTTATGAAATATATAATTCCATGGGATCCGCGTCCTGCGCGAATCAAATTGATGTGGAGGGAAATAAGGTCCCCTCATGGGTTTCACCCATCTATACCTACCCTATCTGGCGTTATACAGATTGCGACTCTAATAAAGACCCCTCAAGGGCAACCATTCAGTTTACCTCAAAACAATTAGTGAGTGTGTCATCTCAAAAACCCGCTCTTTCGTCTCTGGCGCCAAGTAGTTATCGAGATGCAATCAGTGCCTTAGATGGTCCGCTCACGGCTCATCGCACTTTAGTAGGTTTTGAAAAAGATCCCTGGTGTGTTCCCTACATCGCAGTTCATGCGACAGCTAAACCCAAAATTCCTTTTATGCCTTTATCAGAGGTGGAAATAACTGCTGAAGCTTATGCTAAGCCTTTTGGTGGAAGAATGGGGCCTTGGTATGTGAAGGATTGGCCTCAGGGTGTTTCAGGAGAGGCGAGACAAAACTACAAGGTCAATGCGCAACTTCCTGATCAAGTAGAGAGTATTGGGGCCACGCGCGTAACTGATTTAACGGGTATTGCAAATTTAGAAGATCCGGCATGGGCTGCTAATGTGGCGCGCTTTCCGGGTGATAAAATGGGTTTTGCATCAGAAAAAGTATTAGCTTATTTTCATCGAGCTTTAATCGAGCCAGGTGTGAATCCTGGCCTGCATCCAAACAGCTATGAAAATTTGAATATACCGGCACAAACTTATCCATTCCCAGTATCTCCAGATACAAAAGAAAGTTTAAGATATTACCAAAATGTATCAGCACCCTATGTGCCGGGTGGGGCTCTTGATTCTCTCACTTGGGATGACACTTCGAATATGGCACCAAGACTTCGTCTTATGGAAATCGCAGCTTTGGCGCCGACGATCTATGATCTAACCTACTACTCCATCGACCCCGATTTTTATGACAACTACTATGTTCCCTTAGAAAAACAAATTAAAAGTGGAAAAAGACCTGGCTGGGACAACAAACGCTTTCTACTGGGAGACTATGGTTGGAGAGCCAATGACCATAAGGCAATGAAAATGAATGTGATTGATCAAATTAAAATTCAGAGGGGAGTCGGAGCTGAAAAAGCTTTGAATTCCGATCAATCCATGCCCTATGTTGTGAAAAACTCTATGCATCTTCTCAACTCTTGGGCTGTGGATAGTTTATTGGATTACCGTACTAACTCCGTAAAATTTGGAAAATGTTTTTCTCCCGGTGCTTCAACATTTGAAACGCCTTTGAACCCACCGACACCTGGAAACTGTGTGGATGGTGGAAATGTCGGGTACTCTGTGAAGCTTGTTTCTAAGCAGTGGCTAGAGTCAAAAGACCTCCAGTTGGGCGGTGAAGGCGTGCCGGGAGCCGCTATCCGCAATCCACCCCCCTGGTAAAAAGCGTCTCAACTTGAGATTTTCCCTCTAGAAATTGTGTGTGAGTTCGACAGCTGTCGAAAGTGTAGAGAGGCGAGGTATCTCATCTTGAGAACATTCGAAGAACTCATTTAATTCTGCACGTTTAGCGTCGATAATAAATTATCAAGGGGGGAATGTGGGATTACTACGCATTCTATTTATTTTTTCTATTCTAATTCCATTTCAAGTGATGGCACAAGATGCTGTAGATACTGTGAAGGCCTACTGCTCACTTACGGCAAATGAAAACCAACAATACAAAAGTAGCACGACAACTTCTCTAGAGAAGCTTACGGCGGAGGCTCAGAGTCTGGCGACTGCGGACGGCGGAGCCACCCAATCGCCGCCGCGGATCTTGCCGGGATTGAACTTGATCGGGGCCGGCAATTTGGAGAACCAGCGATGGCTCTTGATGCGCTCGTTGAGTTCGGCGGTGTATTTCTGGATGGCTTGGATGACATGGAACGCGGAAAGAATGGCGTTTGTGCCGTTCTCGCTTTCCGAGACATGCACCGGCCGGCCGCGGATGATCAGGCGAAACCACATGACGCCGAGCGTTCCGCGCAGGAT
>DAHVKR010000111.1 GCA_027320785.1 Bdellovibrionales bacterium | reverse complement strand
GCTAATCAATAAAAAGAAGGGTGCTGTTTCGATTATTGATCTTCATCCAGAGATCAGTCCTGAAAAAACTCAATATGGCATTCAGTATTTTCCAGATCAGTCAGGTTTTGGACCACTTTACGGCTGCCTTATTCAAAAGTCCCGACCAAAGGCCTAGTTGAAAAACTCAACCTTTAGTTGCGGAAATCCGAATATAAAGTATGTCAAAACCAGCAAAGTCCTCTACGGGTCTTGAGTCTTTTTCAGATGCGGATATGAGTGAAGTTTCAAAGGATTTTTTCTTTGAGGGGATGGTTTTGCCTGTTCCTGTGTATCTAAAAATGGGCCCAGGATCATATCTCACAATAGGCAAAAAAGGTGACAGAGCGGCTTTCGCTAACTTACATGCGTATAATAATCCATCTGTCGGGGTATTTGTTCAGTTAGTTGATCAGCCCATGTTGGTGGCTTATATTACTCAATTAACAGGCAAAATTATTAATCAAGATGCGGTACCCGAGAATACAAAAATCAAATTTTTGAATAGCCTGACTACAGACGCTTTAGACTCATTAGCGAGAAGTAATTTTACATCTATTGAAAAAGTGAAAAAGGTTTCGCAAATGGTGCAACAGTTGGGGCAGAAGTTATCAGTTTTCGATGATCTTCTATCTATTTTGTCGAACTTAAACCAAACCGACTCTAAACATTCCATGACAACTTGTCTTGTGAGTCTTCTTATCGCGGAAGAGATGAATATGACTCAGTCAGCGATTCAAGAGAAGCTGATATTGGGAGCTTTGCTTCATGATGTAGGTATGAAGTATGTTCCTAAAGATATTCTAGAAAAGCCGCGTCATCTTTGGTCACCGGAAGAGTTACAGATTTATGAACAGCACCCACTTAAAGGCGCTGATATGCTAAGAGAAATAAAGGATATTCCACAGGACGTTCTTCTTATTATTGCTGAACATCATGAGAACGCCCAGGCAACAGGTTTTCCGAAGAGATTGCGCGATGTGAAAGTGAGTCCTTTAGCTCGGATTGTGGGGGTTGCGAATAACTTCGCAAACCTCTTATTTGGCAGCTTAGCTCAATCGAAAAGCTACACACCGGACGAAGCCATTCTTTATATCGAGGAAGTTCAGGGGCAACCCTTTAATCGGCAGGTGTTCTTGGCTTTAAAAAACATCATTAATAAAAAGCACTTGGCGGATAGAGCCTAAGATCAAAGCCTATAAAAATTTCAAGACTTTAAAATCCAGATAGGCGGACTGCTCGATTCGGGTTATCCCGGTTTCATCAAGGGAGATATGTGATGAAATCGTTGTTCTCAATTGTTCTATTGGCATCATTGTCGTCTTGGGCTGGAGTGAACCAAAACAGAAAAACTATGACGTGCGGGGGTTCACCTGTGAATGGAGTTAAAGTGCCATTTTGGGTGCAGGCGCAAGTTTTAAACTCTGTGGCGATTGAAGCCATTATAATCAAATATAAGAATCAAGTTCTCGTAAATGAAACAAGTCGTATTAAAAGCAAGCCCTATAGCGATGGCATTATCAATGATCATCTTGTTTTCTTTCCTAAGACAGATCAGGAGTTGGGTATCGTATTGCCGCCCAACTTTAACTATTTAAATAGAGTCGATGGGTTTCTTTCGATTCAAAAGGGTGATGACATTACTTTCACAGCACTTGACTGCGTTCTGCAATAAAGAGTGTTCCTTATATCAAATTGATACAGTGCTCATGTTCTAAACAACTGTCATGATTTTTGATGACAGTTGGGTTTTGAATTCGGCTCTAAGTGCATATCGTACTTCTCGTGATGGCTTCCAATTTGAAGGTTCTTAGTTATAAGGATCTTTGCATAAAGTGTCTCATTTTGAGAGACACTAGAGAGGGGGATCTATGAGATATATGATTATGCTATTGTTTTTATCAAGAGCTGTATACGCAACCGCTCAGCAGAACCCTTTTGATCCTCAGGCGGGTAGCCAAGTTCAAACAGATGCCAATAAAAATAGTGGCATTGACTTTAAGGAATGGGAATCCGAATTTGACTCCTCCATGGCGAAAGCTCGAGCTGATAGAGAGATGCCGAGTGTTGATAAGTGCTCTGTTCGCTCACGAAATTGTCAATTTATTAAGCTGAAAGCACAATTACCTCAAGAGGATGAGCTTCACTAGTCTTATCTTTTCGGTTGAAAACTAAGGATTCTTCTTCACAAGATAGTTTCTCTATGGCTTGATGAGGTAGATGAAATCTTACTCTCTTAAAGAGCTCCAGAAACATGTTCTGCAGTTTCAAACTTTGATTGGGGCTCAGCTCCAGCAGATTGAAACTCACCCTAAGGGATTGGCACTTTCTCTTTATCATAAAGGGACTGTTTGGTGGATATTAGACTTTACGCCCCAGTCCCCCTTTAGTTTTCTTTTTTATCAAAGCTCTCCTTGGAAAAAAAAGCAAAATCCTAAGCCGGTGGCTCTCTTCTTAAACTCTCATGCAAAAAATCTTTACTTATCCAAGGTTGAGCTCAAGGCAGAGGCTGGACGTATTTTAGAAGTTGAGTGGGTGAATACTCAAAAGATATGTCAGATGGAAATTCACTTGATTCCAAGGGCTGTGAATTTAATTGTGAGGACTGAAGATCGCTCTATAGCTTGGAGTAAACCCAAAGATATTGGGGCACCTCCTCAAATAGAAAATGAGTTGGATCGAGATTTAGGTGATATTCAAAATGAATGGCTAGAAGAGCAGGCTCCTCGTGAAATTCAAGCTCAAGGTCTTAAATCCGTTGATGAGTGGGAAAAGCAAAAGAAAAAAAATATTGATAAAAAGCAAAAAGCGATGGAACAGCTTAAAAAACAACTTAATTCGGGAGAAGCTGAGAAGTGGCACACGTTTGGTGAGCTTTTAAAATCATTTGAACTTTATGAACTTGGGCCCGAATGGAAGCCTTATTTAACAAAGGGGCAAAGCCGTTTTGAGCAAATGGAAAAGGCTTTTTCGAAGGCTAAGCAATTAGAGGGTAAGAGAGAGGGAACACAGCAAAGGATTCAAATACTTCAGGAGGAGATTGCGCAACTTGAACAAATGCGGGAGCCGCCTGCTGCTCAGCCTAAGAGTAAGTCAAGCCTGATGATGAAGGCGGCCGGAGCTGAAGGAAGAATTCGAAAGTTTGGCAATTGGACAGCTTCTTGCGGGAAAAGTGCTGCTGACAATTTGGCCCTTCTGAGAAGAGCCAAAGCCTGGGATCTCTGGGTACACCTTAGGGATTACCCGAGTACTCACGCCATTCTTTCTATAGATAAAAACCAAAACGTGAGCGATGAAATTATACGTGAGGTTGCACTCTGGGTTGCCTTGGAGTCTAAAGTCATGAAAAACCTTTCTTCAGGCTCCAAACTTGATGTTGTTGTAGCGGAGTGTCGACATGTGAAGCCAATTAAAGGGGATAAGTTGGGGAGAGTCCATTATCACAATGAAAGAGTTTTGACTCTCGTCATTCCTTGACTCTGGCAGAGGGAGTCTTACCATTAAATGTCATCTATTGATATCCGCACAAGGAGTATGAAAACCATGGTTGAAGTTAAGGACCTGTGCAAAAACTATGGCCCCGTTCACGCCATTGATCATGTCACTTTTAGTTTGAAAAAAGGGGATGTGGTGGGATTTCTGGGGCCGAATGGGGCAGGAAAGTCCACCACTATGAAAATCATTACGGGCTTTATGGCGCCGACCTCGGGAGAGGCAAGGGTGGCGGGCTTCGATGTCTTTGAGTCTCCACTGGAAGTTAAAAAAAGAATTGGGTATTTGCCGGAAGTCCCTCCTGTTTACACGGATATGTATGTCCGTGATTATTTGACGTATGTGGCTCAACTTAAAAGAGTTGAATCTTCTCATGTTTCGGCGTGGGTTGATTCAGCCATCGAAAAGACACACTTAGAATCTGTAGCCAATCGACTGATTGGAGTCCTTTCGAAGGGGTTTCGTCAAAGAGTCGGGATCGCGCAGGCTTTGGTCAGTCGACCCGATGTTCTTATTCTGGATGAGCCCACTGTAGGCTTAGATCCTAAGCAGGTTTCTGAAATTCGGGATTTGATTAAGCAACTTAAGGGTGAGCATACTATTATCCTTTCAACGCATATTCTGTCAGAGGTTCAGGCTGTCTGTGATCAAGCGATCATCATTAATAAAGGTCGTATCGTGGCTGAGGATACGATTGATAACTTAGAGCAACTTGAAAAGGGGACGTCAGCCCTTAAAGTTCGTCTCAGAAAGTCCTGCGATCTGAAGTCTTTGTTCAGCTCAGTGAAGGGGGTGCAGAGTGTTCAGGGTCAAGAGACTCAATGGGAAATTAAGTACAGCGGCGAAGACGTTGTACATGATGAGATTTTGGCTCAGCTTGTTCAGTCTCGTGCGGGCGTCATTGAGTTCTTACCCAAAAGAATGGATCTTGAAGATGTCTTCCTCAAGTTAACATATGGCCAGGAGGGTCCAGCATGAGTGCCTCTGTTGTGATAGCTCGTAAAGAGCTTAAAGGATTTTTTCTGACTCCCACATTTTATATCATTGCGGGTGTGATCTGTGTGATTCTAAGCCTATTATTTCCCGTTCATTTTACAATATTTGTGACAGCTGCTCAGATGGCGGCTCAACAAATAGGAGGGGGCGGACAGCAGGCTAATATCCATTATGGACTTTACTTGCGGCATTTAAATTATCTCAATTTACTTCTTATTTTTGTCGTACCCGCCATGACTATGAAAATGTTTGCAGAAGAGAAAAAGATGAGAACGTTTGACCTTCTGTTAACAGCTCCTGTGACATCTTGGGATATTGTTTGGGGTAAGTTCTTGGCTGTATCAGGGGCCGTGCTTGCGATTATGCTGATTGCTCTTCTCTACCCTTTGATTACTTTAATGTTTGTGAAGCAAATTCACTGGCCCTCATTGATTTTAGCGTTTAGTGGGATTTTTATTCTTAGTCTTGTCTATGTGGCGATGAACTTGTTCTGCTCCTCATTGACCGGGAGTGTTTTAATCGCCTTTATTCTTTCTGTCATATTGAACATTTCTATTTGGTTTGTAGGGATTGGGGTAGAGGTTGTGGATAGTCAGTGGGCGCGTGACTTATTTGAACATATCTCACTGTCCAATCAACTTTCAGGGCTCGTGCAAGGAACCTTGAGAACTCAGTCCATTGCATTTTTTATTTCAGCCATTGCCCTCTTTCTTTTTTTAGCAGAGAGAGTAGTTGAATCGCATCGCTGGAGGGCTTCATGAGTAAATTAGGAAAAATATCTTTTATTTTTGCTCTTATCTCGATCCTATCCTTTGTTCTGGTAAGATCTTTGCTGGGTGGTTGGATGCCATTCTATTGGATTTTGTTGGGTTTCTTTGCGCTCTTCACAGGAGCCGGTGTTTTCCTAGAGAGAAAATTCTTTGCTGAGTTTTTCACTATGAAAACGACAAAGCATGGAATGAACATGGGCGTGATGATTCTGCTTGTGCTCGCGCTTCTGATTGTTGTGAATTACATTGCGATTAAGCGAAATGTCACATGGGACTTCTCTCAAGCTC
>DAHVKR010000110.1 GCA_027320785.1 Bdellovibrionales bacterium | reverse complement strand
GTCCCAAGCCAGGCTTCATCGCAAAATCAAGTGGATGACATTTGGAACTCAATTTCTCGCAAACGGTTGGCTTTATAAAAATGCGACAGACAAGAATCGGCCCCTAATTGCACTCGCCGCCGTTACTTCTATTTTACCCCTCATCTTTGAGTCACGAAGTATTACAAATTATGAAAATCATCTTAAAGCGAAAAGGCATATTTATGTGCCGATTGCTCAGGTAATGACACTCCCTGGAAATTCGTCTTTTCAATCAAAGAGAACACTGACAGGTTTATTATGGGCCTGGGATTTTTAGGTCTTCTTTTCGTTCAACTCATTTCTTTCGGGGCTTTTTCAGCTCCTTGTCCGAGTGGATCTAACTTTCAAGAAACCTATACCTTTCTTGATCGAGAAGAGGCCGACCTCCCTATTCCCATCAAACTCAAGTATGCGGAAGAAGTCAGCTCAGGCTGCGAGGGCTCAGCCAAACGCTTCAAAAAAATATTTACACTCCTCAATAATTCTGGCGTTTCAATTGATCAATCACTCAAAAAGGCTTCTGATTTTTCACATCTCTCTGATGAACAAACCCGCAACTTCATCGAAACATTTCAAAAAATTTTCCTCAAAAAATATTTCGACTTTGACTTTAAAACAGCCTACTCCATTAGTCTTGAGCTCTCTCAAAATATAAAGGAAGGGGCCAATGTTCTTCGAGAAGACTTCTTAAAATTAGTCAACTTTTGTCTCGATGAAAAGGGAATGACTCTTCCTTTAAAAACCTGTGCCGATATTTCCTTGCGAACCGTTAAGCTCAATGTGAACTCGAAGAACTCGATATTCGATGATTGGAAGGAATGTTACACATTCCTTAGAAAAGACTCTCGTTTAGGGCTCGATCAACAGGAAGCTCTCAAAACACTCGAGCAAATTTTAAAAGGTGGAACGGGCTCCTGTTCGAACTTTAAAAAGACTTTTGATTTCGCCACAAAAGAAAAAGGACCACGTCTTGATCCTGCGGCCGCCCTCAAAATAGCTCAAGCCGTGGCTCAAGAAACGAAAGCTCCTGAATCTCATGAGTAAATTCCTGACTCTGATCTTGATTAATCTGTTTGCTTTTGTTTCAGCACAGGCGTCCCCTCAAGACGTTCATGTCGACTTACAATGGGAAACACTCCCCGGAGCACATTCTTATTTTCTGGAAGCACAAGATATGCAGGGAAAAGTTGTTCGGACGGTCAAGTCTCCAACGGCGCATATTCAATTCTCAATTTTACCAGGAGCTTACAAAATCAAATGTAGAGCCTTTGACTCGCGTGGCGTCCCTGGAAAATGGTCGCCCGAACAGGCTCTGGAGGTTGCCCCCCCAGCTCCGCATGTGACCTCAACCCCTCAGTCCGTTGCCGCCGATGCCCTTCATCAGGAAGCCACCGTCCCCCTTCAATGGAAGCCCGTCTCTTCCGCTGAGGAATACGAGATTCAAATCAAAAATCAAAATGGCGCTGTTAAAACTCTTCACACAAAAGATCCCCACCTTGATCTCAAATTAGTCCCTGGAAGTTACCAGTATAGAATTATATCAAAAGCCAATGGGCAAAGCTCAACGCCCCCCGCTTGGTCATCTCCCCTTCTTGTCAAAGCTACAACACTACCACCGCCCACCATTCCAGAATTTACAGAGGACAGTCCTCCTGATTTTATCAGTCTTGACTCACAAGACCCTCATACAACCATTGAGGTTACAGTCGAAAAAAGACGACATCTGAGTACTGAGTGGAAATCTCTCAATGAAAAACAGATTCAAATAAAGGACAGTCGCCTGGACCTCACTCACTGGGAGCCAGGACTCTATCGTCTTCGCTTTTGGAGAGCTCATGCAGGAGCCCCTTCTTCTGCGAAAGTAGAGCGCTACTTCATTGCCAAACCCACAGAGCAAAATCTCCAAGAAAAATTAAAAGAAGCTGAAAAAGAATTTTCTCAAGAAAACTAAGAAAGACCTCGGGCCTGAAGATTATTTAGAAAGTTTCTTCCGATATTCAGGGCTCGCATTTTAATTTCATCAGCCTTCTGTCCCTCAAAAGAATCATCCACGGTCGAAAAGAAAAGCTGAAGCCATCTTTGGAAGTGTTCAGGCTTTAGGCCCAAGGGAATATGAGGAGGAAAAGGTCTTCCTTTGTAATCCTCAGATCCAAACAATAGCATTTCCCAAAAATCATAAATTTTTTGAGTATGGGTTTCCCAATTGACCTGGGCCACATCATTGAAAATCGGACCTATAAGATCATCTTCACGAACACGCGCATAAAAACGATCGACAATTTCAATAATTTGCTCACGTCCCTCAATACGTTTTTTCTTCATAGAGGGACCTGCTGTCGAAGGCGCTCAAATTTTCTTTTTTTCTGACGCAAGTAAAGATAATAAACAAATCCAACAAAGGCTCCACCCAAATGTGCTCCATGACCAATGGGAAGACCGCCGCCCTCTGCTTGCGCCGAAAGACCCCATAGATCGAGGCCCACAAAGAACAAAGCTCCCCATAAAGCAGGTACTGGAATTAAACCAAAAATCAAAATTCTTTCCTTAGGATAAAGAAGTGAGAAAAGTAAAACCATTCCCGAAAGAGCCCCTGAAGCTCCCAAAGCTTGTAGATGTGGCGCTTTTAATAAAAAGGCCGATAAAAAACTATGAGAAAAGGAACTAAAAATTCCAGCTGCAAAATAAAAGATCAAAAACCGTCGAGTCCCTAAAGTCATTTCCATGGGAGGACCGAAACTCGCCAGAACCAGCATGTTGATCAGAAAATGCCAAAACATATTGTGAGAAAAAACAGATGTAATCAATGTTTCATAGTGACCTTGCATAAGACCCGTCCAGCTGACCAGAAAATGCTCTGCCATAAACTGAAAACCTGCCTCTGTTTTCACAGAGTGCCAGGCCATAAAGACAAGCAAGTTGATTCCGATCAGGATTGGAACCGTGCGGGTTTTAGATCGAGAAAAAAAACGTCTCACAATAAATTACTCACAGTTTAACTGGAGTATAATACCACGTCAGACGATCGTCTATTTTATTTGAGTTTGTCGAAGGGTCCAAAATATCAATCCGAGCACTTTGAAGATCTTGGCAGAGAGGTCCACCGCCCTTTTGCTCAAGAACATGACACTCTTTATAAAACTGAAGAGCGATAGATTGGCCGACTTGCTCACAAGTCGACTTTTGGCATTCATACTGAACTAAACCAAACTCGTATCGTCCTTCTTTTTGTTTCGCAATGTAGTATTTTTTAAAAAGAAGCATCCCATTTCTTCTCTGAGCCAGTACAGGAGTCGTCTGGGCCAGTACAGGAGTCGTCATCACTCCCACCGTCCGCAGTCGAGGAATTCGCAATTTTTGTGCTGCATAGGCACCTGTAAAACTATTAAACAGCCCCCAAAAACAGACAAAAATAAGCAGCTTCATATCCCACTTCCTTACGCCCAATTACTTATAGGCCATATGAAATTATTCATCCAGGAATATAGCAAAATAAAAGCCGATCCTGCGCAGCAATTCTCTATGTCCATGACAATAAACAGGGGGCATGAAAATATGAGGTTTCTATGAATCGCTTCCTGCAGCTGAATAAACCGATTGTCCTTGTTCTCCTGATGGCTTGCTTAGCAGGTCCCTTTCTGTGGATTTTAAAGCCCTTTTGGCTCACGATCATCTTGGGGCTCGTTTTCGCCATTAGTTTGGCCCCTTTTCTAGGTTGGCTAGAAAGAAGAATGAAAACCACATCTCATTGGGCTCTTGTTCTTCTTCTCGTGGGACTCACAACTATTATTATTGTTCCCTTCGGACTTGTTCTCATCAAAGGGACTCAAGCTCTCTGGCTTTACTTGCAGTATCTTACTTCTCAAGAATCACTGGACATGTTTAAGTCTTATCAAATCAATTTTGTTTCTCACCTTGAAATATTAAAAAACTATGGCCTTGACCCCATCAGCTTTCAAGATTCTCTATGGAGTGCCAGCCAAAAAGCAGGAGAGATTTTAACCAGCCGTCTTGGAGATACGCTCACACGAATACCCGAATCGATTCTACTCTTTTTTGTTCTTGTTCTTTCCATTGTTTCATTCTTGATGATGCGTCGTCCAGCTCTCGCCATCACTCAAGAGTTAACCTGGCTCTCACCCGAAGGACGTGACAGACTTATCTCTAAATTTTTAGGCTGTTGTCGCTCTGTCGTCGCCAGCACGATTGTAACAGGAGCCCTGCAAGCCACTCTCACGGGAATCGGCGCTGCCATCTTCACATCTCACAATGCCCTGCTAGTTTTTTTCATCACATTTGTTCTGTCTTTTGTTCCGATTGTGGGAGCAAGCCCTGTTTCTTTAGTCCTTGCAGTTATCGCTTTTGTAAATGGTCATATCGGAAATGGAATCGGACTCCTCGTTTTCTTTTCAATTATCTCTATTACAGATAATATCCTACGCCCCTGGCTCTTATCGGGCTCGACACGCATGCCACCTATTTGGGCTTTGTTCTGCACTGTTGGAGCCGTTTTTACTTTTGGCCTACCAGGTCTTTTCATTGGTCCTTTGATTGGCGCGCTCACACTGGAACTGATTCCCATTTTAGCTGAAGAGTATCAGCGCAAAGGTGAATAGACTTTTAACGGCGTTGATAATCATCTTGATATCTTTGGATATCATCTTCTCCAAAATACGTCCCCAGCTGAACTTCCACAAACTCTAAAACTTCGTCTGCGTTATTTCGTATTCGATGCTTAGCACCCACTGGAATATGAATATGAGAGCCCGCTTTAACAGGATGAACTTCATCATTCAGAACAACTTCTCCACTACCGCGAGTGATAATCCAATGTTCTGCTCTTTGAGCATGGGACTGATAAGAAATTTGAGAGTGTGGATGAACATGAATGAGTTTCGATTTAAAATGATCTGTATCTCGAAGAATTTCAAATTGCCCCCAAGGTCTTTCTTCAAAGACATGCTCTTCAATAAGCTTAGGGTTTGTTTGGGCTAAGGTTTCTACAATCTTTCGAACATTCTGAGTGGAGCCTTTTTCAGAAATTAAAATTCCATCTGCTGTGTCTACCACAATCAAATTATTAGTATCTACAAAGCTTACATTTCGTCCTGTTTGGGAGAATACGAAATTATGATTACCTGGCTCTGTGCTGACGACAGGAGCCCCTTTTTCATTCAAGCCTAAGGCACGAAAATGAGCGGCCACCGCATCCCAACTTCCCACATCATTCCAACCCAAATCCACAGGAATCACAGAAAGCTCTGACTCACCCAATTTTTCCATAATGGCATAATCAATACTCAGACTTTGAAGCTGTCCGTAAACTTCTTCTAAATTGGAGAGATCTGCTTTTAGATTCTGGACAGTTTTCCACATTTGAGGCTGATGTTTTTCAAAAGCCTTCAAGAAGCTTTGAACAGAACCGACAAATATACCCGCATTCCACAAATACTCTTTTGAAGAAAGGAAACGTTTGGCCTTCTCCATATCAGGCTTTTCATGAAATTGTACGACACCAAAAATCTTTCCATCGGATGTCAGACTTTTTTTCGTTTTTTGAATATAGCCATATCCCGTTTCAGGGTATGTTGGCCTCAC
>DAHVKR010000010.1 GCA_027320785.1 Bdellovibrionales bacterium | reverse complement strand
GCTATGATTCTCCCCTTTTTTGATCATAAACTAAAAACATTTGAACCCTCTTCATCACACTTTATTCATCCAACAGCTCAAATTGGAAAAAATGTTGTGATCGGATATGGCTCCTACATTGGCGAGAGCACAATCATTGAAGACCATTGCAAAATAGGTCCTCATGTCGTGATTGAAAAGGAAAGCCGAATTGGAGCACATACAATTCTTCATCCACATGTATTTATCGGTGCACAATCTGAAATAGGTCAATTCTGCGAAATACATCCTCATACCACTATCGGATCTGATGGCTTTGGCTATGTGACGGACCCCTCAACAGGGACTCACCATAAAATACCTCAAATTGGAAAAGTGGTCATTGAAGATCGCGTGGAGATCGGAGCTAATTGCGCTATTGACCGCGCGACGTTAACTGAAACTCGAATTCGCTCTGGTACAAAACTCGATAACCTCATCCATATTGCGCACAACTGTGACATAGGGGAAAATGCCATTCTAACAGGTGGCTTTATGTGTGCAGGCTCATCAAAAATTGGAAAACAGTTTTTAGCCGGAGGCCAATCTGCTGTCGGTGACCATATCGTTGTAGCAGATCATGTGACTATTGCAGCTCGTTCAGGGGTGGTGAACAACCTCCCCGAGCCAGGCGCCTATGGCGGATTCCCGGCCATACCCATGCAAAAATTTTTAAAAATAAACCGAGCTCTACACGATCTACCCGACATCTGGAAATCCTGGAGACGGGACAATAAAGATAAAAAACTTAAATAATCTAGAAATCGTTTAAATTAGATATCTTACGAGTAGACGAATCAAAGTGAGGCTTCTCATGGGCCGCCGTATCCAAATTAATCACAACACCACCAGAACTTCTGTTTGATTTTTCTGTCATTGATTGTTGTGACTTGCTATCTTCATTCTTATGAGAAATATCGTGAGTTCCCAAAAACTTTTCTCCCACTTGTCTTACGAATTCTTTAAGACGAATAGATTCATCCAGCATATTTTCTGAAATAGTCGATACTTCTAAGGCCCCACCCGCGGTTTGCTGCGAAACAGTATCCAATTGATTCATAGCCTGACTGATCTGACGAATACCCGATGTTTGCTCTACACTCGCTGCAGAAATCTGCTGATTTAAATCTGATACTTCTTTAATTGAAGTAAAAATCTGCCTCAAGTCCTCACGTGAAGAATCTACAATTCCCACACCGACATCAATTTTGGAAATACTTTCTTTGATCATTTGGCTGATATCTTTTGCAGCCACAGCACTTCTTTGAGCTAAAGAGCGAACCGCTTCCGCCACAACAGCAAATCCTCTTCCTTGCTCTCCTGCTCTGGCCGCCTCAACTGCAGCATTAAGAGCCAGTAAGTTTGTTTGGAAAGCAATCTCATCAATCACATTAATGATTTCTTCCATTTTTTGTGAGCTATGCTTAATCTCACCCATGGCCTTACTCAAGTCCTGGATTTCCTCTTCACCTTTCATCGCAGACTCACGACTTTTAATTGAAACCTCAGAAGCTCTTTGTGCATTCTCAGTGTTTAAAGTGACCATACTTGAAAGTTCATCAAGCGAAGCAACTGTTTCTTCAAGAGAAGCCGCTCCCTCCGTAGCACTTGAAGAAAACTGCTCATTAGCACGAGCTAATCGATCACTAATCGTTATCATAGTCTCGCCGGCACCCATAACATTTGCCAGGAACTCTTGAGTGTAGAAACGAATATTTCGAACCGTCCAAATTGAAAAAACAAGACCTAGCGCAACTCCCATAAAAGAAAGAGCTCCAATCATAAAAAGCGTATTGGAACCTTCAGATGAAATATTTGTGGCCTCTTTTTCTACATTACTACCTAGTACATCTAGTTTTTCTTCTAAAGCTGAGAAGCTTTTTTCAAATGCAGGCAACTGCATCTCAGCCTTCTCGAGATCTCCAGATGCTGCCAAATTGACCACTTCTGAACTTAAGCCCAAATAATCTTTCATAGCTGACCGGGAATCTTCAATTAACTTTTGAGTTTGCACTGATAGATTTAATTTTGATAATTTAGACACATTCGTCTGAAACTGCTCAATAGCCTCATCTTTTTCTTTAGTAATTTCTTTTAGTCGGTTCAATTTATTTAGGCGACCGTCATAAAGAGATTCAATTACGACAGCCCTTAAATTATCATGATACATATCTGTTAATGTCATATAACGAATGGCTGGTAACTGCTGAGTCGCTGTATACTCAAGGGACTTAAATAAATCCGCGGATCTCCAAAATGTATATCCTCCTAGGACGACAATAATTCCCATTAAAAACATTGTGAGAAACCAAAGCCGACTCATTATAGACATTTTCTTCATTCAAACCTACCTCTTACAGTGCCTTTTCTAATCGGCAATCTGACTGCGAAGATAAATGAAGTTTTATGAATATTGAAAAACTCGTAAAATATTAAAAAGACTGAACAGTCTTTCGGCTATTACCGCATTTCGTATCTCAAAAAGCGACACTCAATGCTGCCATTATAAACAAAATGCTTTCGACTAGCCTTTAGTTTGAGGTCTCCAATGAGGTCCTTATTCCCAGATAAAATCCAAACATCCCAGCCCTTGAATTGAGTTTTGAGCGTATGACTAAAGTCACGATAAACATCTCGAAGATTATCCTCATCACCTAAGCGTGCACCATAAGGAGGGTTCGTTATAACAATCCCTTTTTCAACCGGAGGAACAAGTGTTACCACATTTCCTTTTTTAAATTGGATAAACTCATTCACGCCTGCTCTCTTAGCGTTCTCGATGGCTTTCATTAAAACTCGGCGATCATTATCATACCCATAAAGATGTAAGTCCGTCGTTTCAACTTCAGCATCCAAAGCTTCATTCAAAACTCGATCCCAGGCTTCTTGATCAAAACCTTTAAGGCGCATAAATCCAAAACGTTTACGCATCGATCCTGGCGCAATGTGAAGAGCCATCATCATCGCTTCAATCAAAATAGTACCTGAACCGCACATAGGATCCACGATGGGCGTTTTCATATCCCAACCTGTTAACTGCAAAAGGCCTGCTGCAAGATTTTCTTTCAAGGGCGCCTCACCCGCCTCCAAACGATAGCCCCTCATAAAAAGAGAATCACCACTCGTATCAATAGCCACTGAAAAACGGTTTTTATAAACTTTCACATAAACCGTGAGGTCAGGCCTTTCATTATCAACACTGGGCCGTTCGCCCGTTTTTTCTCGGAATTGATCGACGATGGCATCTTTGACTTTCATCGCAACGAACCGCTGATCTTTGAGCATAGACTCTTTCACTGAAGCATCCACTTTTATAGTTTGATGAGCATCAATATACTTTGTGAAATCGTGTTTCTTAATATTGTTATAAAGTTCTTCAGCCTGATAAGCTGGGAAGCTTAAAATAGGTTTGAGAATTCGACTGGCAAAACGAGAGTTCAAGTTAACCTTGTAGCAACCCTCCCAATTCGTATCGAAGAAAACTCCATTTTGTGATCGATCATATGGCTGCATTCCGAGATCTTTTAACTCGGCTTCAAGTGGTTCAACTAAACCCTTTGGACAACTCGCAAAAAACTGAGGCATACCCATTCCCTTCATGCGAGACTGGGTAACGACCATTAAGTCTCGCGATATTGAGGACCACCGCCTCCTTCGGGCGCAGTCCAGTCGATATTTTCGAACGGACACTTTATATCACAAGTTTTGCAGTGAATACAGTTGGTGTAATTTATATGCAGATCCTTTTTACCTGGCTCTGCAGATGAGGGAACCATCTCATAAACTTGAGCTGGGCAAAAGTGATTGCAGGGGCTCTTATATTGAGGCTCACAAATAGATCGACATGTATCAGGATTCTTGAGCAATAAGTGATTAGGCGAGTTTTCATCATGTAAAGTTCCCGTTAGATATACACTAGATAGCTTATCAAAGAACAACTGACCATCTGGCTTCGGGAGTTGATTTTCTGGTGCCTGAAGTCCCTCAGATCCCCAAACTTCCTGTAATTTTTTCGTTGTTTGAGCATCCGTGTGCGTGCTCATGCCATCCCTCAAACCTCTGCCTCCTGTCACTTCCTGTAAGGCGATCAGAGGTAAGGATTTAAAAACCCCCATACTCAAGGTCTGATGAAAGTTTCGAACTCGATAGAGCTCCGTCTTGATATAAGATTCATTCACTTTTTGACCATAACTCTGAGTTACAGACTTCGAACTCTCTGAACCCTTGAGCACCTGAAGGGCCACTTCAGCCGCATTCATTCCTGACTTCATAGCCAAGTGGATCCCTTTAAGCTTCTGAACATCCACCATACTGGCAGAGTCACCACAGACCATCCAGCCATCACCAAACAGTTGAGGCATTGAGTACCATCCACCCGCAGGCAAAGTTTTGCCTCCATAGGCAATTACTTTCCCCCCCTTGATCATATTCGAAATAAATGGATGTGTTTTGAGCTTTTGCAATTCACGATGAGGATCCAAAAGAGGATCCCGAGTATCTAGATACGCGACAAGACCGAGAATGATTCGATCTCCCGGAATGGTATAAATAAAGGTTCCCCCAATGCTTTTTTTAAGAGGATATCCTAAAGTATGAATCACCTGCCCTGGCTTGACAGTCCCTGATGGCATTTGAATAATTTCCTTCACTCCCTCTTCAAAAACCTCAGGGTTCTTTCCTTGTCGCAAGTTCAATTTTTCTTGTACCTGCTTGAACAAAGACCCGCGCGTCCCTTCTGCAAAAATAGTGATTTTCGATTTTAAAATAAGACCGGGCTCAAAGTTTGCTTTAGGTTGGCCATTTTTATCTCGCCCCTTATCCCCCGTCCGAACGCCCACAACACGATCACCTTCATAAAGAGCTTCAACAGCAGCAAAACCTGGGAAAATATTAACACCCGCAGCTTCACATTGCTCTGCTAACCAGCGATTCAATTTACTCAAAGAAACAATATAGTTTCCTTTATTATGAAAAGGAGGTGGTGTGATCGGAAGCTTAAAGCTCGACTGATCTCCTAAGTAATAAACAGCATCCTCTTTAACCTCAGCGTCTAGTGGACATCCTTTTTCTTTGTAATCAGGAACAAGCTCCGCCAAAGCTTTCGGGTTTAAAACGGCTCCCGAAAAAGAGTGAGCTCCAATTTCAGTTCCCTTTTCCAAGACAACAATCATAGGGTCCTGAATGGCCGCCCCTGATGCTTTACCAGATGCTACATCTTCATTATGTTTTTTAATTTCATTTGATAATTGAAGGGCACAGGAAAGTCCTGCAGCACCCCCTCCCACTATCAAAACATCCACATCCATTGTTTCGCGTGTCACACCTTCAGGTAGAGAATCATATTGAGTCATTCTATCAGTCCTTCATTTCAATCGTGTTCTTGATTATCGTTTTCAGATTCATGGCGATCGACAACAGGTGCGATCTTTCTCTGAGGCTTAGGGAGTTGAGCTTGAACACGCAATTCACCATCCTCAGCTCCACCTGGGTAATAATGAGATTTTGCTTTCTCTTGCATATCTTTATCATGCACAATTTGAGCTGGTTCTCGACTCGTTCCACTATCGTTTTCTTGAGAAAAGCCAATAGCAGAAAACAGAAAAATCATAGTAAAGAATAAAGATCTAATAAGTATTTTCATAAGCATATTCCAAACCATTTAGATGCAATTGTCACTTCATGATATAATTTTAAAATGGTCCTCGACGATGATGCTGCATAGGGATCTGTTTTCGCACAGTTTGAATCTGAGATTTTTGTAACTCGACAATCTGAATATCAGGCGCATCCTGGAGCTCAACCAAAACCTGCCCCCAAGGATCCACAACTACACTATGCCCATAGGTTTCCCGCTGCCCTCGAGAGCTTTTATGAAGCCCTGCCTGCGCACTCGCAATCACATAGCATTGGCTTTCAATCGCACGGGCTCTCATCAAAACCTCCCAATGTGCCAGCCCTGTTTTCACCAAAAAAGCAGAGGGAATCAAAATAGCTTCAACCTGCTGCCTGGCATAATAGTGATAGAGATCAGAGAACCTCAAGTCGTAGCAAATAGACTGTCCTATTTTCCAATCTTCCAAATTTAATATCTCAGGCTGAGGGCCATGCTTAAAAATATCAGATTCACGAATTGCTTTTTGGCTCTCCAATTGAATATCAAAAAGGTGAATTTTTCGATAACTCACTTGCTTTTTTCCACTCGGATCAATCCAAACACTTCCATTATAAAGAATATCTTTTTCTAGGATGGGTACAGAGCCTAAATGCAAGCCTGTTCTATGAGTTTTGGCCCATTCGGATAGAATCCGAAAAGACTCGTGCTCTAAACTTAAACCCTGGATTTTCTCTCCCTCCTGAAGTCTCATATAAAGGCAATTCTCAGGAAAAAAAACAGCGGAGACCTGGTCAGGAGATAGAGTTTTCAGCAAAGAAAGCATTTGATTTAAATTGGTCTCAACATCATCAATAGAAGTCATTTGAGTGAGAGCAATTTTTAAATTATCCATCTTTTACATTTCGATTAAATTTGAAACACGAGAATCTTTAGCTTCGCGACATTTCCAAGCGGCCGCCTCTAGATTTTTCTTAACGTTTTGAGAAATATCGACGCAAGAAGACTCATTGACAGCTGTTCCAATATTTTGGTCACGCCCTGACTTTGTGTAGATGACATTACACCGACCGCTATTTTCTTTTTCGATTCGAATGGTTCGAACTTCTTTTTTTAGATGACAGATAATGGAAAGACTCATGGTCTGCGATGATACTTCAGCCTGCGCGATGGCTCCCAGGCTCAAGACAAATACAATGATTCCTATTATCCCTCTACTCGGCATCCTAACTTCCTGTAACGACTAGGCCCATTTGAAGTGAGTCTTCTAAATCCTTCAGGACCTCATCATGAGACCCATCCCTTGACTCTATGAGCTTAAGTTATCGTTTGCCCTTAGGTTATTCCAATAAAAATCACATGGAGAGCGGCCCTAAAGCCGCATTTGCGACTTAGGAATTAGGCAGATTTTGCTTTGCCAGACTTTTTACCAGACTTCTTTTCAGGAGCCTTATCCAACAGCTTTACATTTGAATAGTGAATAAAGCCCTCTTTTTTCAAGAGACCTTCATTACGATCATAATGAGTCTGAACTTTAACACCTTGGACTTTAACTAACATTTTACCTGAGTTAACCTCAAGAACTGCACCTTTTTTGCCTTTATCATTTCCAGTAATAACTTGAACTGTGGCGCCTTTTTTAATTTTCAACTTTGTCATGGCAATCCCCTATTACTGCTTTTTCTGAGCTGGTTTTGCAGAAATTTTACGAATAATACGATTTTTTACAGCAAGTGCTCGAGCTGAAAGCTGAGAGTCATCCTGATTTAAAATAAAATGATCAAATCCGCCCATGTGCTCCATGTCCTTGATCGCCTTAGTTGCCACTTGAAGACGAACAAATTGGTCCAAATATTTGCTAAATAGTCGTTTTGACTGAACATTTGGGTTCGTCTTAGACTTGGTTTTGCGGTTTGAATGGCTCACCAAGTTTTTTACCATAGGTCTTTTTCCAGTTAATTCACATCGGCTCATAATCTTTTCTCCCGAAGAAGGAGTGTTATAGCCAAAAAAGACACTTGATGGCAAACCCTTTTTTTAGTACACAGTCATTTCGCTACAGATGTCTCTTATTGAAGACGGGGTATAATTATGAAGAAATCAAGTAAATCGAAGTACAGACAAGAGTTTTCCGGTGATCATAATTTTGATTACAAGGACCCCATGTCTCTTATGCGCTTTATCGGTGATGGTGGAAAAATTGTTCCTGCGCGCATTTCCAAACTCAGTATTGCTCAACAAAAGAAAGTAGCAGCCGCTGTTAAAAAAGCTCGCGCTTTAGGTCTTTTACCTTCAGGCATGGAACATTATGACAATGCTCATCGCTTAGAAGCTATCAGCCCTGTTCCATTTGAAGCTTAAACTTATTTCTTAATTTGAAATCACTAAAAGCCCTACTTACAAGTAGGGCTTTTTTTATATTTCATGGCCGAGGAGAAGTTGTTTTTCGTGTTATCCACCAACTCCAAGCTGTTACAGCCATCAAAACCGTATAACTATAGCTCGATATTTGATGCCATAAGGCGACTCGTATAGGTCCCACACTCACCTCATTTAAGGAGGTATAGGGATAAATAAGACGAAGGGCAAAAATAGGAATAGCAAAGAAAATCCAAAACTGTAGTATAGCGACCCACCAAATACGATTCTTCAAGCGAAAAAATGTCCATTCGCGCAACATCATAGAAATGGGTAAAAGTACGAATAGCACACCCGCCCAAAAGGAAGCTTGAATGCGGCTCGAGCTTGTCTTGAAAAGGTACATCACAAAAAGGATTAGCATGAACTGAACAAATAGATCGTAAAGGTATTTATTTTTTCTCATTTCTCAGAATTAAAACACATTTTCTAGATCCTACAAGGCTCAACACACACCTCCTTCACGCTACAGCCACTAGAGCCTGGCCCCCCGCATGCAAACCTTTTCCCTCAAAACCATCGCAAGGGGGATTTCATGAAAAAGCAAATTACAAAAAAACTCTATTCTCAACTTTGTGAGTTCGGTCTCGACTCAAAAGAGTGGCTCATTCGGCCCATTTCAGATCGGCTATATGTCATTCGTCACCACCAAGACCCACAATATCAATTTTTGGGACAGGTAATTCATCAGCGCTGGGCTGATATTTGGCTTGTTTCCATTTAAAGATAATTTTCGCAACGGATAGAAAAGAGGCTTCTATTCCATATATCTAGCTCGCTCAAAAGCTGAACTGCCGGGCGAGCGGGTTTCAAAATATCCTTGGGGTCCTTCGGCAGAGGGGCCTCCTCACCTGGAAACTGTGCAAAAACTTTTTTACGCAAATTTTGCCAAGCATCATCGCCTGCCCCGGCAATAATCGCACTTTTTAAATAACAAAATAGAGACAAGTCCGCCTCACGTAAGGGACCAAATCGACCAAAGGCCCCCGGCTCAGGTGGCTTATCACCCCAAGCCAACAGAGCCATGTTTGTGACTCCTTCTTCCAAGTTTTTTCGAATATCTCGAATATTATAAATTTGAGGACGACATTCTAACGTGCCATCCATTACAAACCGAGCCAACCCCCTCAAGTCCTGAAAGTAATCATAACACGAACCCGTGGTACTCCCTTGATAGCAGTTCCTTAAGGCCTCTGCCATTTTGGGAGGCATTGTTTGCTTTTTGATTTTCATAGGCTGAGTGAGGCCAATCAATCCCTCCTTTACCTGATCAGTCTGCGTGTCACAGATCGTATGAGGGGGTGAAAAAAGCATAATGAGGACAATCCCTAAAACAATTGTCCCCAAAACAAGGACAGGTCTTGGCAAAGTTTGCAAAAACTGTTCAGCATCCATCGTTTTTCAGCATAAAAGGTCTTTCAAAAACCCACAATCAGACTTGCGTAATAATCAACTGTTGTGCAATATAGGTCCAGTTTTTCAACTGTCAGACGTCGGGGAGTAGCGCAGTTTGGTAGCGCATCTGCTTTGGGACCAGAGGGTCGCAGGTTCAAATCCTGTCTCCCCGACCAATTTTCGAATACTGCTTTAGCCAGAAAAGCAGAAAACCTAAAAATCGTAACTACTTAATAACACTGAAAAGCACCTGACAGCACCTGCTTGAATCTTTCACGAAATGTCTTGAAATGTCGTGAGTATGCTACTTTTTTGCTACTTCGTTGCTACTTTTTCTAGAGCGAAATCTACATCATTTCTGAACTCATGAGTCCTCGGGCTAGGTCTCTCTGAGTGCACTTCTACAAGCCCAGCTCTCTGTTTCTACAACAACATCAATAACGATCTACAAACCTGAGGAGGTATTTATGGGACTCAACAAACTTATCGCATCGGCCGCAACTCTTGCTATTCTAGCGGCATCAACTGGTCAGCTTCCAAGAATTATCCGTGCCGTTCATATAGCACAGCTCCATCTTTTAAAAGAATCACAGGCATCGAAGTGGCCCAGGGCCGCATTGCTGCCTCCATCAAAATAGCATCGATCCAGAAGCATATTCGCGGCTTTCTAAAGTCTACCACTTGGTTCTTTAGATTACCGCTCGCTCTGTCGCAGACCTTGGTTCGCCCCTCCGCAGGCTTCACGCCATCTGCTTCGCTCCTGTCATTCGCCCTGCCGCATTCGCGGTCGGGGCGCGGTCTACTCCGGCACTCACTTTTTTCCACTTCGGGTTCCTCTGCCTTCGGTGAAGGAACCCCGCAAGCGGGAAAATAAACAGAACCGAGGAGACTATATGAATCACGAAATCCACGAACAACTTAAGCAACTGGCTCTTAAACACTCTATTCCGTTTTGCTACAGCTGCTATAAAGAGGCGCCACAAGGCCGATGCCATGACTGTGGATCAGATGATCTTATGCGACTGCTCCCCGGTGACGGCTGTGAATACGGTACTGACTGGATCGTTAAGTCGATACTTGAGTCAGAACTAACGGCAGTCGATCTCGATGAAGAGTTTGAAGAGTATGTTCGCCAATGTTACCCCGAGACCACTCAGGTTGGTTGGATGAGCCTTGATACTGTGTCTGTGATGAAAGACCAAGACCCCGTGAGCTGGAGATGTGCTCAGTCCGAATGGGAGTCTCAGGAAGCTGATGAGGGAACGATTATTTCCTTTGATAATGGTGCCTCTTACTATCGCCTAGATGAGGTTGAGTCATTGACAGAGTCGGAGATTGGCTAAAGCAAATTCCCCAAGCATGCGCCGTCCCAAACAGACTGCCACGAGTCTTTGCCTTGAACCGTGCAAAAGCTCCATAAAATTGATAAGAAATTCTATTTAGAAGGGTTTTCTTATGGCAGAAGAAGTAGCTACACAAAAAGACTTTCCACTTGGCCCATTTGTTGGGCATACAACATCTTCAAGTGTAAAACTGTGGGTTCATTGGCCTTCGAGTGAGCAATCTAGAGAAATAAATTTTTCTATTCATCAAAATGAAAATAGCGAAGCTTTGGACTCAAAAAAAATAACTCTCAATCCAGAGTGTCTATGGTCAGGAGTTGCTGAGTTTTCAGGTCTTCATGCAAATTCGGAGTACTACTACCAAGTTACTAACGGGGACGGAATTAGCCTACTGGAAGGAGATGCCGTTCTTAGCCCCAGTGATTTGAAATTTAAAACACTTCCCGAGAGCGAAGGCGTTCAAAAACGATTAGATTTTCTTCTATTGAGTTGCCATAATCCTGAAGCTGGAAAAAATAAGTCAAATCCAAAATCTGATGGGTTTGAAGTATGGTCTGAAATTCCAAAAATTCTAGATGAAAATCCAGAAATTCGTGGTTCTTCCCCAAAGGTAGGGGCAGTCACGGTTTCTGCTAGCCACAGTAGGCTTTCACTCTGATTCGATAATTTCCAAAGTTATGCATTCCGTAGGCTCGATTTTGTATCTCATCCATCCTTCGATGTAAACCCTCAACGATTGAGTTGGTTTTACTAAATCTCCACATTCTTACGATCTCCTCGCTCCACTCCTCGAGCGTATTTCCCAATGTTTCTAAATTCCTGAACTTCGACATTTGCAAGGCCCGTATTGCGTCCAAAAATTTAGGTATCTGCTCGCGAGCCTGATTCTTTCCATACACTCTTGTTAAGATCAGTTTCATCAGTTCCTGCTTAAAATCGTAAATCGCTTTAATGGCAGGGTTTTCTGCAAGATACCTTTCTAAATTCTTCCGGGATTTGTCTTTCATCTTCGACCACTCATGCATACGCATTAAATACATCAGTCCTCGGTTCTTTCTTCCCACCTCATCAAGCTGGCTCCAAGCTTTTAAAAAATGATGGTTGATCAGTCTCACCACATGGAACCTATCAGCCACGATTAAAGCCTTTGGAAAATACGTTTTTGCTAGCTTTCGATAGGTTTCACTTAAATCCATCACCACCACACGACAGTTAGATCGGCCTGGCAACCGCTGTAAATACTTGCCCAGATTAGATTCTGTACGACCTAAGACCACGTCATACACCGTGTGCTTCTGAAGATTCGCAAGCGTTGTTTGGTATCCTAATTTCTTGCTAAACTTCTTCTCATCAATTCCTAAAACC
>DAHVKR010000109.1 GCA_027320785.1 Bdellovibrionales bacterium | reverse complement strand
AGTTGGCATCCGTTTCGGCTTTCACAGTGTAAACAGGGCAGGGCCAACCTTTTTGTTCGGCCTCAATCGTTTCATAATCCCAATAAGCACCTTTCACAAGGCGAACAGTGAAAGGTGTTCCTCTGCGCGCGGCATAAGTAATCAAATCCCGAATGTCAGCAGCTGAATCTTTTAAGTAGGCTTGAATCACGCAGCCAAAATGTCGGTAGGATTTGAACTCATCTTCTAAGAGGAGCTCTTTGAAAACATCCAGGGTAAGATGTTTAACAGAGTATTGCTCCATATCGAGGTTGATGAAAACATCATTTTTCATCCCCATTCTGAGAATGGGACGGAGGCGGTTTTTGAGTTCATTTTTTGTGAAATCCCAAGCCTTATCATTAATCTGAGAGAAGAGAGCTGTGAGCTTAACAGAAACATTGATTTTCGGAATAGCACCTTCGTGATCTTGATCGATTTGAGGGATGGTTTCCCATTTTTGGGCATCTCGCGCGAGCCACTCAATGAGCTCGAGGTAGCGAGATTGATATTCCAAAGCCTCTTTCTCTGAAAGAGTGGCTTCACCGAGAATGTCTACAGTAAAAGTCATTTTATCTTTTCGTGTTTTCTTCAAAACAGAAATGGACTCTTCTGGATTCTCACCTGTGATAAACATTTTGGCCATAGCCGTAACATTTTTCTTAATAGCTCCCGCCATCAAAGAAGGGGCCAAAGATCCTAAACCGAGACCTACATTGAAAACAGGTGGGAGTTCGCCACCATTTTCTGTGAAATATTCTTTGAGATGTTTTGAAACATCTTGTCCTGAGTTCAAAGAAGGAAGAACGTCCACAAAGCGAAACATATTGGTTTTGAATTTCTCATTTTTCATACTCCATTCCATGATGGAGCCGTACCAAAAATCTCGTGAGAATAAACTAGGTTTTGTTTGAGACTCCATTCTCTTTAGAATGATCTCCCCCTTAGCTTGAATAAGGGATTGTACGTCCTGAGAAGAGGTTTGATGCGTCATATCCACAAAGGCCTCCAAAGCCTGTGCAAAAGCACATATTTAAGTGGCTGGAACATTAACTCAAGTCCCCTAGGCCTGTCACTGGCATTTCGAGGCGTGAAAAATCATTATTGAATCTTCCATTGGATTTGGAGAGGGCCGCCTTGAGCCTCAAGTAGATCCCCAGATTTCACAGGTCCCACGCCCGAGGGGGTCCCGGTAAAGAGGGCATCTCCGGGGCCTAAGGGGAAGCGGTCGGCTAAGTATTGGATCAGCTTATCAAATTTAAAAATCATCTGATTGACATAGCCATGCTGGCGTTGAATTCCATTTAATTTTAGGGTGAACTCTAAATCGCGGATATCGGAAAGAGAGCGAAGCTCCACCCAGGGGCCGAGGGCAGCAGCACCTTTGAATGATTTGGAGAGCTCCCAGGGCTGACCCAGTTGCTTCAGCTCGTTCTGAATCTGTCGCTCTGTAAAATCAAGTCCGAGTGTCCAGTGGGTGGGGACAAGCCCTTCCCCGAGGAAAAGTACAACCTCTAATTCGTGGTGAACCTCATTGCAAAAAGAAGGGAATGAGAGCTCCGGCCCAGCCTGTAGGCAGCCACCACTTTTAAGAAAAATCAGAGGCTTTTCGGGAACGGGATTTCCGAGCTCTTGCGCATGTTCACTAAAGTTTCGACCAATACACCAATATTGATTGGGTTTCATACACCCTCGCTTCGGATAAAGTGCCAGAGTTCATTTTTATCAAACAGAATATATTGAGCTGCTCCGAATTGAGAGTAACGAGAAAGATCTGTATCCGATTCAATAACGGAGAGAAATTCCTCTATCCAGTCATAATGGGTGCAGAGATAAATAACCTCATGATCTTGATGCAAAAGAAGAAGTTTCACTAAAAATTCTTGGATTCGAAAGCGGAACTTTTCATGGGTCTCGCCAGGAACTCGCTCGGTAAGTTCAGCTTTGATTTGGGTTTTTAAATGAAATTCTTGAGCAAGGGGGGAGAGGGTTTGAGTCGTTCTTTTTTTAGTCGAGACATAAAGAGCTTGGGGCTTAGGAAGGTGCCCCGATTTTACTTTTTTAACAATATTTTGAGCCTGTTCAAGGCCTCGCGATGTGAGCTCCGGATCAAAACCAGTTGTTTGTTTTTCGCCATGTCGAAAGATAACCCACATCATAATGCTTTTACGGTAGCATCCCCTTACTTGACTCTCAAGTCGGGTTTTGAGAGCTTGTGAAACATGTCTTCAAGTCACCGAGTTCACCGATATGTCACAGAGGATTTTACTGTACGAGTAGCAGCTGTGGATGCCACAGAAGTCGTGCGCGAGATGCAATCCCTTCAGGGGGCTAAAGCATTGCCGGCTTTAGGGGTGGGGCGTGCGATGGTGGGAGCTCTTTTAATGGCGGCTCAGCAAAAGCAAGGACATCAAGTGGGTGTTTACATTCGTTGCCAAGGCCCCTTACGTGCCATTTATGCGGAAGCTCATTTCGAGGGACAGGTTCGAGGTTATACACCCATGACCCACTACGAGCCTTTAGATTATAAAGGCGGCTATAATTTAAAAGAGGCCATTGGAGAGGGTACTTTGACAGTGGCTCGTCACCAACCTTTTCAAAAGTCTCCTCATCAAGGGACAGTTCATCTTGTATCGGGTGAAATTGGTGAGGATATCGCTCATTATTTGATTCAATCTCATCAGATTCGAAGTCTTGTATCCTTGGGGGTCTACTTAGATGCCTATGGACAGGTACGAGCAGCTGGTGGAGTGATTTTGGAAGTCATGCCAGGGGTGGATGAAGAGCTTATTGAAAAGATTCAAAAAAACGCAGACACCCACAAAGTCCCTGTTTCTCAAATGCTGTATGATGGGGCGGCGACAGTTGATTTAGTGAAGCCTTATTTAGAAGGAATACCTTTTACCGAGCTCGATCATCCATATCCTGTGACCTACTCTTGTCCTTGCACAAAAGAAAGAGTTGTACGAGCTCTTGAAACGCTTGGGGTGACCGAGCTCGAGGATATGATTGAAAAGAACGAAAAGGCCGATGTCACCTGTCAGGTTTGTGGTCGGCCTTATGTAGTCGAAGTAGACGAGCTAGTAGAGCTCAAAAATCAATTGTACAAAAATAGTTTAAACTAAAACATTAAAGATTTCGAATCAGCGCTTCTGTGAAGCTAGAGGTCGTGCCTCGCCCTCCAAGGTCTGCTGTGCGATTATTGGCATCCTCTAAAGTTAAAAACAAAGCTTTCATAATTTTTTGAGCTTTTTCCATCTCTCCAATATGTTCCAGCATCATTACGGCACTTTGTAATAAGGCAGTGGGGTTTGCTTTGTTCTGTCCTGCAATATCCGGAGCTGAGCCGTGAACGGCTTCAAATATTGCAGCTTTATCTCCAATATTACTTCCAGGTACCACGCCCAAACCACCGACAAGTCCAGCGCATAAATCGCTTAAGATATCTCCATATAAGTTTTCTGTGACAATAATCTCAAATTGCTCAGGGCGTGTAACCAATTGCATGCAGGCATTATCGACAATGACATCTCTCGTTTCAATTTCTGGATATTGTGAGGCGATTTCTTGACCCACTTTAAGAAAAAGTCCATCTGACATTTTCATAATATTGGCCTTATGGACAATGGCGACTTTTTTCTTCCCTGTTTTTTTTGCGAGTTCAAAGGCGTAGCGAATAATTCGTTCACTGCCTTTGCGAGTAATACGCTTGATACTTTCGGCGGTATTTTCGTCCACCATGCGCTCGATACCTGCGTAAAGGTCTTCTGTGTTTTCACGTACGATAGTGAGATTAGCTTTGTTGTTGACGCAAACGACTCCTGGCAAAGCTCGAACAGGTCGAACATTCGCGTAGAGATCAAATTTTTGTCTCATGAGAACATTGATGGATTTATGTCCTCCCCCCACAGGGGTAGTAGTGGGGCCCTTGATGGCGAGTTTTGATTTTTCAATGGCAGCCACTGTGGAGTCAGGCAATAGAGAGCCATGGGTTTTAAGGGCATTTTCGCCGGCAGGATGCTCCTCATATTCAAAAGGAGCCTGGACAGCTTTTAGAACTTTTAGAACCTGTGCGGTAATTTCAGGGCCAATACCGTCTCCGGGAATAACAGTGAGTAAATGGGACATGGAAAATCTCCTTTTGTCTATTGGTAGCAAATCAACACCCGAGGTTCAACTTAGACCTAGGTCCAATTTGGCACTGGCGTCATAAATATATGAAATAACTAAATAAAATTAAATGGCATAAGCTGTGCTTATAGATATTGGTAAGACTAACCCAGCTCCCTCCCGACCGGGAATTCAAACCAGGAGCTGACTCATCCTACCACATGACCTACCAAGGGAAGCCAGGGGAATCAAAACTCCCCCGCCGGCCTCCGCGCGCATGACCTTACAGGGCCCTGGGGTTGTCAAAAAGTTATTCACCTATTTATCAAGTTAAATCAAATGGTTAGGAAGCGAGTGTAAGAAGTTGAACAGGGACCCCCAAAGCTGGGGCCGCCAGGTCCAATAAAACATGGAAAGATCGGGCCCTTTCTTTGCCATAGAGAAGGGTAGGAGACATGATTTGAACTTATTCATCCGCGCCCTCTTTTTTGTCTATTTGGTTTTGACGCTTGCGAGTTGTGCGAAGCCGAAGTCACAGAAGGATTGTGGTTTTGTTCAAAATGTCTATGGAGAAAGAGTTTCTTGGAAACAAGATGTTCCCATCCATCTCTATCTTCATACGTCCATTCCATCAGCATGGGAAAAGGCCATTCGCACAGCTGCTGATACCTGGAACCAAGCTTACGGACGTGAACTCCTTATTATTGAGCCGAATCGTGTAGGTGGTGAGGCCCCAGCTCGTGACGGAATGAATGTCATTTATTTGATGTCCACGTGGGAGGCGGAAAGAGCTTCTGAACAAGCTCGCACCTCCTTGTACTGGGTTGGAGATCAGATTCAAGAAGCAGATATTCGAATTAATGGCCAGAACTATCAATTTTACTCATCTGATGTTTCAGTGAATACAAATGTTCAAGCTGTGAGTGTGGAGTCGCTTTTGATCCATGAGCTCGGGCATGTCATTGGATTGCGTCATAATGATGCTGCGCCCAGCGTGATGGCGACCTACTTACAGTCGAACCACGATCGAAATGTACTACAGGCAGCAGATACATCGAATTTGAAGTGTGAATATTAAGAGTGAGGACATGTAAAAAACTCATGTCAGGTTATTTAAGTTGTAGAACAAAATAAAGCTTTCCTAGACTTGTGAGTCGGGGATTTGAAAAAGGAGATTTGCGATGAAACAACAAACACCAAGCAGCCACTCAGCTGAAATGATGGAGACTCTTAAAACGTCGCAAACGATCCATTTTACAAGCTACCATGAGATGGCGGATATTCCTGTGACATTTAAGAATCTAGAGGAAGAGTTCACAAGCCGATTGGCTTTAGTAGAAGATCTTCAAAAGCGATTTCACTTTATGATGACAGAATTGAAATCCGCCGGCCTTCGTGTTGAAGAGTAATTATCATTATTAATCTAAATGACAAATCAAATTACTTTGTTGAAGAGGTCTGAAAATCTTATTTTCTCTCTTTGATAAAATCAAACTGAGA
>DAHVKR010000108.1 GCA_027320785.1 Bdellovibrionales bacterium | reverse complement strand
GAAACTATCGTGAGCTTGTTTAATCATCTCTTTAAGATGATTCAAACTATCTGTAGTCGCTTGGGCATCTCCGCTTTGAAGGGCGGCTCCCAATTTTTGAGTTTCTTGGTAAATGTCAGCAAAAGCTTGATGGACTTGATCCATCGGAGGCATTTGCGGAATTCTTTTTTCTGTTACCAAGCTTTGGAAGTAAGCTTCGCTGTTTTGATCGCAAAGTTGTAATGTTTGTTGAAGTTGAGTGAGCTCTTCTGCAGGGCTTTTGCATTGTACGCCGCCTGTTGAAAGGCACTTGAGGTTGCTCTTCATGGATTTCATGGCGTGTTTCATATTGAAGTCGCCCGCATAAGCGTTCATCACGAAAGCTGTAAGCATAAGAGTGATAAGTGTTTTCATGGATCCTCCTAAATTATTGGCTCCAGTTTCTATCATGCCCTAGCGAAGAATGGGAAGAGTCGTTTGTGTGAGTCTTTCTCGTTTTTTTATTTTGCTTTGTGGAAAAAGAGCTCGCAGCGGTTTTTATTGAGAGCAGAAGCTCTATTGAGCTGGTTGATAACTTATTTAGACTTTAAAAGGTTGGGGCTGGGTTTCCACTTTTTAATGCCTTCTACTAACATTTTGACGCTGATCACATAGTCACTCGAGCGAGGACTTGTTTTCGCAATATTTAAAACCTCATCTGCAATGCGACCGGGCTCAAGCTCGGGATTTGCGTATTGATCGGCTTGACTAATGTGGTCCGCTTTTATTTTTTCGATCACATATTTGCTGATTTGACCTGTGGTTTCAGGTGTCGCCATGGAAGTTCCAGACATGGATTCGCGGTTAATGGGCTCTGATAAGTGGATCAGTAAACCCATTTGCTGAAGAAGAGATTGGACGACATCCGATCGATAGGAATCATCAAGAGTGATTTTGGATTGATCTCCGTAATAACGGCCACTTTGAGGATGTTGGGGTTTTGTTGATCGGCTTCCATTCGGGCGAGGATTTTTTCTCTTTCTGCGAGGGGGATTTCCCGTACTTGAGATCGAATGGACTCCAGCGCTCGAGGGAATTTCCCGCTGGTAAAAGAGTCCTCAGGGTTTTGAGAAACCATTTGTTTACAGCCAGCGAGAAGGAAGAAAAGAGAAAATAAGGACGTCAGAAGTTTAAAAAGAAAGCGCGGAGTTCGTGACATATTGAAGGCCTTTCTCAGGGTCCGGCCTTTCTATAATCAAAATAAATGCCACTTAAGAGTGAGACTTGGCGATTAGGGGGTAATCAAGATGTCGAAGTTATGGGGGAGGGGCCCCTTTTGTCACCTTAAGCGAGGACTCCCGGATAACTACATTCTGTGGTGGGGGTTTCTTTCACCGTGACTCGGGTCAGCTCGGGGAGCAGTGTTCGGGCTCGCTCAAAAAGCCAAAGAGCTAAAAGCTCTGAAGTGGGATTGGAAAGACCCTCCACTTCGTTCAGAACCTGATGATCCAATTGAGTCAGCAAAGGGCGTAAAAGCTCATTGATTTCGTGGTAATCGCGAACCCAGCCGATTTGAGGGTCCAACTCTCCTAAAAAAGTGAAAATCAGGACAAAACTATGCCCATGCATCCGAGCGCAGGGATGGGTTTTAGGAAGATGAGGCAAAAAACGCGCTGATTCGATCTGAAATTGTGTTTTCAACTCAAATTTCATGGTAAGTCCTTTAAGGATATGAAACGTACCACATTGCATTTAGCGAAGCAAAATTTCAAATTTTCCTCGGGCCATTTTCTGATCTTTGATGATCAAAATGCGGAAAAATTGCATGGTCATAACTACCGCGTACGAGTGGATGTGCGAGCATCCTCTGGGGCGGATTTTTCTAAGTCCGGTTACCTGGTGGACTTTCGAAAATTAAAAGATGTGATCAAAGCTCAATTGGATCAATGGGACGAACATGTTCTTTTACCTGCGAAACAGAAGGATATGAAAATTGAGTCTCGTGGATCCAATTATGATGTGAACTTCCGAGAGCGCTTTTATTCTTTTCCTCAAAATGAGGTGGTTCTACTGCCTGTGACCAATACCAGCGTGGAACAGTTGTCTCGATTATTGGCTGAATCTTTTTATCAGTCTTTTAAAAAATACCAGATCGAGGCTGTGGGAGTTTGGGTGGAAGAAACTCCCGGTCAAGGCGCCAGTTGTTGGGTTTCCAGTAATCCTAAGTGAACCTCTTCAGGTGTGAGTTCGCGGATAATTTTTTGACCACGGAAGCAAACCTTTTTCTGATTCAGAAACATGTGAAGCATACGCTCGATCATTTCAGGATAGGCCTGACACCAATCGGCTCCAATTTGAGCCATGCCTGTGACTTTTTGAATGGACCATGACCAATAGTTTTTCTGAGGTGATGTAAAGTCACGGTTGGCTTGGTTATGATTGAGTTCAATATCCGCAAAGACAATATAGCCTTGAGGATTTTTAATTTCCTCGCGAGCGCGTTTGATTAAAGCTGGATCTTGAATAGGAACCACAAAGCTAGTGCTATTAGAACCCCCCGAAACCAGGAAGTATTTAAAATCTCCCGAGACCGGTCGGCTTTCATCCGTTAGAGCTTTAAAGTTATGAGAACTGGTGATTTGTAAAGGCCCTTCACTTTGAAGTTGAAGGCGAGTGGCCCCTTCCGGAGGTGTCAGAGTATGACTGATATTGTTACGGAAAGAAGCCGTGGTGAACTGATTCTGTTGAAGAATTTTCCCTTGGGCATCGAAGTATGTCAGCTTGACCTTTTGCTTCTGTAAATAGAGGTTCAGAACTTTCAATGAAATAGGGTCCGTGGATTCTAAACTCATCTCATAAAGAGTCCCGGGAGCCCATTCCCAATGGGAGATGGAATCCAAAGGTTTAACCAGAGGAGATTTCGTTAAAACGGCGAATGTCCAGAGGGGCTTTTTAAGGCCGTCTAAGTTGAGAACTTTTTGACTGTTGGCGGGAATCTCAAAGGAGTGCTCTTCCATAAATTCAGGTCCATAAAAAAGGACCCAAACCGGTTGGACTTCGGAGCTCCAGTTGGCCACTTTGACCTGAGTTTGCTGTTGAGTATCCTGATTTTGAAAAATAAAGTCTCGGCCAAAGGCAGGACGCGCCAGGACAAAAAGAATGATCAGGACTAGATGAATGAACTTGGGGTGTTTTATTTCTCGACTCATGTCTATGAAATCGGGATATAGGGCGGGGGGCTTAAGGTCGGGCCTGAAAAAAGTCTAAGTCGGGGTTTAAATCTAGACTGAGGTCAGGTCCAGGTCGGGTGGGAGGGGGCCATTATCAAGTGGTTTTCACATACGCTTCTTAACTCGTAGGGTCTTCCTGTCCTGGGGGTTTCGGGGTAGAAAAATCCTGATGAAAGCACAGTCCCTATCCTCTCTTCAGCCAGGTCATAGTTTTGAAATTCTTGATTTTGGAGGAGAGGCTGTTGTCATCGAGAGAATGCGAGAGCTGGGTCTCAGGCCTGGTGTTAAGTTGAAGTATATTCGCCGGGCTCCATTCGGGGGTCCGTTTCTTTTTCAAATCTCAACCACTTTGTTAGCTTTGAGAGAAGAGGAGCTTCAGTGTCTGAAACTCAAGGAGTTTTAAATCCGACCTCAACCTCCCAACACTCGACCCCATTAGTCGCACTTGTAGGGGCTCCCAATAGTGGGAAGACTACTCTTTATAATTGGCTGACGGGAGCTCATGCCAAAGCTGTTAATTATCCCGGGTCCACTGTTGATTATTTAAAAGGAGAGCTCGCCCCTCACTGGAAACAGGAAAAAGTCTTTATTCTCGATACGCCCGGTACCTATAGTTTAAATGCCAAAACAGAAGATGAGGTGGTGACTCAAAAAATTCTGATTGAGACGGGAAGTGATTTGGCCCCTCACCATGTGGTCGTGGTTATGGATGGCACTCAGCTGAGTCGACATTTGCTATTGGCCGAGCAGGTGCGCGAAATGAAAATTCCCATGGTGATTGCGATCACCATGGCGGATTTACTTCGTGCTCAACAAATTGAACTGAACTTGAAACCTTTAGAAGAGTATTTTCAGTGCCCCATTATTTTGATTGATGGTCGATTGGGAGGGGGAATCTCAGATCTGATTCGGATTTTCCCTCAAAAGACTTCAGCCAAACGGGCTGTGGAATATGTTCCCTGGACAGCCGAACAACAAGAAGAAAAAATGAGATGGGCCGAGGGTTTGTGCCAGGAAGTATTCACAAAGTCTCATCAAAAAATTCCCGCGATCTGGGAAAAAACGATGAAATGGGACAAGCTTCTTTTGCATCCCGTGGCGGGGATCTTTTCCTTCTTGTTGATTATGACGGTTCTTTTTTCAAGCATCTACTATCTTGCCTCACCTATTATGGATCAGGTGGATGCGCTCTTTGGTTTTTTGTCTACGCAGATTTTAAAGTTGGGACCTGACAACTTGTTTGTGGATTTTTTAGCGAATGGAATTGTGCCCAGTTTTGGTGCTGTTCTGGTTTTTGTTCCGCAGATTTTTATTCTTTTTGTGGGAATGGTCTTTTTAGAATCCAGTGGTTACTTAGCGCGGGCTGGAACTTTGATTGATAAACCCTTTTCAAAACTAGGTTTGAGTGGTCGAAGCTTTGTCCCTTTCTTGTCGGGATACGCTTGTGCTGTACCGGCCCTCATGGCGGCGCGAAATATCAGTTCTTCTCGAGAGAGATGGATTGCTCGGCTGATTATTCCACTGCTCAGTTGTTCAGCTAGATTACCCGTTTATGGAATTTTGTTGGCCTTTCTTTTCTCTGATAAACCGGGATGGATTCCCGGGCTTGTTTTAGCTGGTATCTACATTGGCTCCATGGTGGTTTCGGCACTCGCGGCGGGAATTTTAAATAAGTTTATTCCTCGAGATAGCAAATCTTTCTTTTTGATGGAGTTGCCCCTTTATCGAAGACCTCGTTTAAAAGTTGTGCTGACTCAGTCTTGGTTGAAGACGAAATCCTTTATCACCCGCGCGGGACCCGTGATTTTTATCCTGACCATTGTGTTGTGGGTGGGAACAACCTTTCCTCATTACCAAGCTCCTGAATTCGAAAAAATTCAAACCAGTTATTTGGGACAGGTGGGTCAAAAAATTGAACCTGTTTTTAAGCCCATGGGATTGGATTGGCGGGGAGGGATTGGTCTGATTGCCGCCTTTGCGGCCCGTGAGGTTTTTGTTTCCACTTTAGCTGTTGTTTACAATGTGACAGAGGATACAACAGATGGCGGAAAGCTTTTGACCGCCATGAAGACAGCTCATTTTCCAGACGGAACACCGATTTTTACAGTGGCCTCTTCCATTGGATTGATTCTCTTTTTTATGATTGCTTTGCAGTGCCTAAGCACGGTGGGGATGATGATCAAAGAGTCGAACTCTGTTAAGATTGCCATTCTCCAGTTAGTCGCTTTTAATGTGATTGCCTATCTATTAAGCGTCGGTGTGGTTCAGGGGCTTCGAGCTCTTGGAGTATCCTAGATATCTTAAGGGGCTGTTGAGTCCACAGTCGGAGCATCTTCTTTAAAATCTATTTTTTTCTCGATGCAGTTCCAATAGGTTTCGTTTTCAACAAGAGGGATAAAGTGTTCCTGGAGCTCCTGGTAGATACTCTCGGCCTGGGTGTCTATTTTTCTTC
>DAHVKR010000107.1 GCA_027320785.1 Bdellovibrionales bacterium | reverse complement strand
TTTCCAGTAAACTGCGTTGCGAACCTTTTAATTTTTTTAATTGCTCACGAGCCTCTTGATTTTGAGGATCCGTGACTAAAATAGATTCCCACTGATCTCGAGCTTCAGCAACTCGATTTGTTCGAGAATAGAGCTCGGCCAGCTTAATGCGGGCGGGGACGCACTCGGAATCAATAAAAAGAACCTCTCTGAGTTCACGAATAGCCTTAAGAGATTCCCCTAAGCGAATATAGGCCTCAGCCATCTTAACGCCAAGATTGACGCGTCTTTGGGGTGTGAGTTGTAAGGCTTTTTGAAGGTTGTCTAGGGCCTCTGACCAAGATCGAGATTGAGAATAAAGGTCAGCAATTTCCTCGTGTTTTTTAGAAATGGTCTCATCCAAAAAGCTGAGATTAGGTTTTTTCTGCTGATCTAAAATCTTACGAGCTTCTTGGAAAACTTTTTGCCCTTCATCATAGCGGCCTAAATCATTTAAAATAATAGAAAGCCCTACGCTCGCATCAGTGTAGTGAGGGTCGATCTCAAGAGCGCGGCGAAAAGTTTTAATGGCTTTGTTGAATTGTCCGCGATCGTAGTAAAGAGTCGCGAGCATTTGATATATCTCAGGATTTTTTAAGTTTTGTAATAGGAGTTGTTCCAAAAGAGGCTCTGCTAATTTGTACTGTCCTTCGATAAAGTACTGGCGAGCCTCACTGAGAGTTTCTTCGGTTAAACTTCTCACAGCCTAATCCTTTTGAGTAAAGACTTCGTTTCGGAGGTTAGCTTTATATCTTTTTGCTTCAACTCTGAAATATACTTTCGAGCTTTATTGGGGTCTCCGATTTTAAATGCACAAAAAGCGGCATGGCTAAGGGCTTTTTCATCAAAGCCAATGCCCGAGTAATCTTGAATAGTTTTTTCGTAGCGGGGAAGAGCCGACTCATAAAAATGGCGTTTGAAGTAAAAGTCACCTATGTAGATCTCTTTTTCAGCTAGCATTTTAATAAGGGCAGACTTTTTTTCTTGGGAATCTTTCACATATTCAGAGCCAGGAAATTTTTTGATCACTTCGTTAAAAGCAAGAATGGCATCAGGGGCTAAGGAAATGTCACGATCAATCGTATCAGGTAACTGATGGTACAAACTTAATGCATATCGGTAGTAAACATATGCAATTTGCGGATGGTGCGGGTGGAGATCGCGAAAAGATTGATAAGCAGCTTGAGCCTCAGGATAGGACTCCTGTTTGAAATAAACATCGGCAACAGCTAATTCAGCCTGCAAAGCCTGAGGGCTATAGGGGAATTTTGTTCGAAGGGTTTGGTATCGACGAATAGCCTCTTCATAGCGATCATCATTTTCGTATTCTTGAGCACGCTTTAAAAGCGCCTCGGGAGTACTGTCGTTTTTTTCCGCAGAAGAGCAGCCTTGCAAAGCAAGACCCATGAAAATACAGATAAAAGCGAAGGAAATGACTCGTAGCATCTTTGGCCTGTCATTAAATCGAGGGGAGCCTCGTCTGTCAATCAATTCATCGAAAGCATTCATGAAAAATGAGGTCATAACTCGAGGATAGAACTGGCCTCAATCCAGCCGGCAATAGACCCTGGGTACTCCACCTGAAGCCAATCCCCCTGGTGGCGGAGAATTTGAACTTCAAGTCCTCCATATATTTGCAACACCTCAGGGCTGGTCGCAAGGGGGCTGCTTCTAAGTGAAGCCGTATCAAGCTTCACAAGCCCGCGTGGAATAAGAGAGTCGTATTTGAAAAAGGCAACCCAAGCCGTTGATAAAACAAGAAGTACAGAGAGAAAAATATTAAGCGCTCCATAGGGGAGGGGGTCCTCTCCCGCAAAAAAAGCTCGTTTTTTTTGACTCAAGTATCGAATCAGTCGAAATCCCCAAAGAATAAAGAGAGCTAGGGTAATGGTGAGGGGGATGGCAACAGAAAAGGGTTTAATCAAATAGTCGCGTAGCTGTTCATAGGTCTCGATCCGATGAGGAACTTCACGAATTTGAACCTGCGATTTAACATAATCAAAACCTTGTTGGGCCGGTAAAAATGAAGGGTCTAGATGAAGGGCTTTCTTGAGATAGTCATAAGCCTCAATTTTTTGTCCTGAATGAAAGCGAGAAAGAGCTAAGTTAACCAGAACCGTCGTGTTGGCTGGCTGTAAGTCCAAGGCCTGTTGAAAAAAAGTCGAAGCCTTGGCGAAATCTTGTGCTTGGAAGTTTTTAGCACCTTCCTGAAATACCTCATTAAATGACATACTCTCAGACTACTGTCCGCGTCTCATCTTGTCTTGATGTTATGCAGAGAGTAAAGTGAATAAAAACGGCTATTCACTCAAACTTTTGGAGTCTCTTATGTCATCTCTTTTAGGTCATAAAATTGAACAGTCTGAAAAAGTGCAAAAGCACATAAAAGAATTGGTTCAAGAAGTTCAAAATATATGCTCAGGAATTCAGACTATCCAGCCAAGTCGTGAGGATCGGGCTGGGGCCTCGCAAAAGTGGATTGAAAAAGCAGGAGCCTTTCGGGGGCGTCCACTTTACTACCCTTATGTAGGAACGGGTGCTGGACGTGGTGTTTATGTTGAAATTGAAGACGGCAGTATTAAAATGGATTTGATTAATGGCATTGGAATTCATCTTTTTGGGCATAGTCATCCTAAGGTGATAGAAGCCGCTCTTCACGGAGCTCTTTGCGATGTTGTGAATCAGGGGAACTTAGAGCCCAACAAAGAATATATTCAGTACACAGAGAAACTTGTTCATTTGGCTTCAAAGCACAGTCGCTTGAAATATGCTTGGTTGGCAACCTGCGGGACTATGGCGAATGAAAACGCCATTAAAATGGCTCGTCAGAAAAAGTCGCCGGCCCGAAAAATCATTGCCTTTAAAGACGCATTTGCGGGGCGCTCTACTATGATGGCTGAGGTGACAGATAATCCGGCTTATAGACAAGGTTTACCTGAATACCACGAAGTTTTGCGTGTTCCCTGGTATGACAAAAAGGATCCACAAAGTGGAGAGAAAACTCTCAAGGCATTGAAAGAACATGTGGCAAAGAATCCCAATGATATTTGCTGCTTTGGTTTTGAGCCCATGTTGGGTGAGGGCGGATATATGCCAGCTAATCGGGAATTTTTCCTGCCACTCTTAAAATTTTGCCAAGAAAATAAAATTCCTGTTTGGGCTGATGAAGTTCAAACTTTCACACGAACAGGAGAGCTTTTCGCATTTGAAACTTTAGGCCTTGGGCAATTTATTGATATTGTGACAATTGCTAAAACAGCGCAGCTCGGAGCAACCCTTTACACAGAAGAATATAATCCAAAACCAGGACTGATTGCGGGAACGTTTTCAGGAACAACGGTGGCCATGAGAACGGGCATGGCCATGATTGATATGCTGACGAATGAAGGCTATCTGGGGCCTCAAGGCCGTATAGTTGAAATTCATAAAAGATTTGTCGAAGGCCTTGGAAAGCTGGGTGAGACAAGCTGTAAAGGTAAGATTTCTGATGCTGGTGGAATGGGACTTATGATTGCCTTTACTCCATTTGATGGAACAAAAGAGCAAGTAGGGACCTTTCTTAAAAAACTATTTGATAATGGGGTGATGGCATTTCCATGTGGAAAGTCTCCTCAAAGGGCAAGATTTCTTGTTCCAGCCATCATTCAAAATGAAGACATTGATTTGGCTCTTCAAGTTATTGAAAAAACAATTTTAGAAGGTGTTTAGTTGGACTTTGTAGAGAAGTGCAGAACCATTATTGGGTTTGACACAACTCCGGGGCAGTCAAACAAGCCATTAATAGAGTGGCTTCAAGGACTCGCTCAGCAGAGTGGACTTTTCGCTGAAATTCAACCGGGTTTGACCTCGTCAGGCTCTGAGCAGGCGAATATTATTATCAGGCCTCAAGCGGGAAGGCCTGACTCAGAGTTTTTATTGCAAAGCCATCTCGACACGGTCGACCCGGGTCCCTTCCAGATGTGGAAGCAAAATGAATTTAATCCATTTGATGCCACTATTGAAGATGGAAAGATTTATGGGTTGGGAGCCGCCGAAACAAAATTAGATTTCTTATGTAAGCTAGAGGCTCTTTCGCGAGTGTCTCATCATAAAGAGTGGAAACTTCCACCCGTTCTCGTGGGAACTTATGGCGAAGAGTCTGGTATGACGGGGGCGATGAAGTTGATTCGAAAAAACGTTTTAACTCCTCGGATCGCGCTGATTGCAGAGCCTACGGATATGAAACTTGTCTATGCGGCGAAAGGCTTTGCATCGGTTGAAATTCGTGTGCCCTTTTCGGATGATGAAATGGAATATCGTCTTGAGCACAACCTTCGCGAGAGCACGACGACTCAATCAAAACTTTTCTTTGGAAAGTCAGCACACTCGTCTGTCCCTCATTTGGGAGAGAGTGCCATTCTAAAGATGTTCGATTATTTAGAGAAAATGCCTGATTCTGTGGTCATTATGGAAATTGATGGGGGTACAAACTTTAACACGGTGCCGGCGAATGCCATGATTGAAATGGATATTCAGAGCGTGAGAAACCCTATTAGTTTAAAGTTGAAAAAAGTTTTAAGCCTTATACAAAAAATTGAATCACAGTTTCGAGCCATTCATGATCCTGAGTTTACGCCCTCGCATCCAACGCTGAATATAGGGATGATTCGAACTTTAGAAGATCATGTGCTTCTTTCGGGAAGCTGTCGAATTCCCCCGGTTGTAACGCAGCAAACTTATATGAATTGGATGGAATTTTTAAAGTCAGAATGTGAAAAAGTGGGAGTAGACTTTCGGGTTTCTGACTATAAGCGACCTTTTCGCACGGCTGAGAACTCTTTTTTTCTAAGGGGTGGGCTCGACGTTTTGCGCTCTTTTGGGCTGTCTGATAAGGCTATAACTCAGCCCTCAACGAATGAGTCCAGTCTTTTTGCTCGAATTGGCGCGGATTGTCTTTGTTTTGGCCCAGGGAGTAGAGAAGGAAATGTGCATACTCCTCATGAGCATGTTAAAATTAAGGACCTCGAGTTGGCAGTTGAAGTCTATGTCAGCATGATTGAAAGGTTCAGTTTAGTATGAGTTTTTTAGTTCGTCCCGTTCACTTTGATGATTTAGCTAATCTGACAGATTTGGCTAAGCAATTTAATCTGCTCAATTTGCCAGGTGATAAAAAAATATTATCTGAAAAGATTGATCGAAGTATGCAGTCCTTTGCCGGTGATTTGCCAAAAGAAAAATCAGAGTATCTATTTGTTATTGAAGACTTAGAAGAAAATCTGATTGTCGGAAGCTCTCTTATTTTGGCGAAGCATGGAACTGAAGAAGTTCCCCATAGCTATTTTCGTATTCTCAAAAAAGATCACTTTAGCCAGGCCTTAGGAATCGGCTTTATTCATCAGGTTTTACGTTTTCAAATGGACTTTGATGGCCCGACAGAAATTGGTGGATTACTTGATCGCATCTCATTCAACATCAGAGGTTGTAATGACTCCCTATCGCAAAAAAGTGGACAAGTGACCTTTCCTTATTTTTATTTTATTTTATCATTACAACAAAACAAAAAACAAACAACAAACAACAAACACAAAAACAACAACGACAGCAGGACAAGAGCAAGAACAACAAGAACAACAAGAACAACAACAAA
>DAHVKR010000106.1:287-5644 GCA_027320785.1 Bdellovibrionales bacterium | reverse complement strand
CATTTAGTGTAGATCAAAACTTGAACCTCTACAGTCAACATACTTATCAAGTTGATATGGATATTAAATATCTAGTGAACAACTTAGATAACCCCGACAAAGAAGTCACACCCAGAGTTGGTAAATATAAGGTCACTTTGGTATTTATGGATGACCCAGGTGTTGACCTTGAAAAAATAGTAACGGAGCTTAAAAATAGCGGATCAATTGAGAGCTTGAATCGATCTCAAACTCCTGAAAGCCATAAATTGAGCTTGGCCGCCCATGTTTTAAGTACTGACAATTCCATTGCGTCAACTCATCATAACCTGACTGTAACTGAAAAAAGAAAGCTTTTAACAAAGTCTCTCGTGGGCTTTGTTCATACTGTTTCTCAGTTTACTTTTGATAAAAAACCAGAGCAAACCATTCAAAAATTTATCAATATTAAATTAAACAACCTAGCTCGTTTGGATGTACGGTCTGTAGTTGCCGTAACTGTTGAAAACATCACGCCAGGTGAATCTCATCACTATAAAGGTTATGGAATTGGTTATGTATCCAATCTTTTAGAGCCTGGTAATATTGGACTCATGCAAACACCTATCGAAGCCGATGCTATTTATAACGAGTACATGAGGATAAAGGCTGAGAATGAAAAGACAATGCCTCTTGAGAAATTCATGGCTAAATCTTTAGACGCACGAAAAGATCAAGCCATGGCTTTTATGGATTTAAGCGATATTTCGACACAGGAATTAAAGCAAATAGCATTTCCGTCAAAATATCCATTCAAACAACAGCTTGAACAGTTTTTGGCAAACAAACAGAGTTCTGCTCAACAAAGTTTATTTCTTCAATCTTTGTGTAATAAATTAATTGTAAATGACCAATTTAAGGCTTTGGAAAAGCAAAGATCTGGCTTATCGCAATTTTTCTTCGGAACTAAAGAGGATGACTCAGACCGGCTTTCACTGGCAGATCAATGTAAGGCCTCAATACAGCATATCGAGATTAACTCTCAACGTAATGCTCCCTATGCAACCTATGCTTTAAATAATTACTTTTTCACCGTTCGCATTCTCGACTTTGTGACCTCACTCGATCAAACAAAGGTCACGAAGCTTGGCAGCTCCATTACAGAGAATCTAACTATAAGAAGAAGCTTTAATAGTTCCATCGCGAATTCGACAACCATGAGTGCAAACTTTAATGCATCTGCGTCATTGTATCCGTTTGGTAACCCTTTCGGGTCTATCTGGAGCCAGGCAACTCCTCTTATTGGCTCAGTCAGTCGCTTTTTCCCGGTGAGTATGGGGGGAAGTCTATACTTTGCAGCTAGCCATGTTCGCTCGTCTGGCAATAGCGCTTCTGTTTCTCGAGACTCATCCGAAAGTTTGTCTGTAAATATTGATACTTATAAAATCGATACCACAGTCCGACGTTGTGCTCTGGTCCAATTTAAACCGGAAATGGCCCAGTACCTTCAGTCTAAATATGGTATCAAAGTTCGCGATGGTTTCTTGGCTTGTTCGGATAATACGAAAATGCCGGACACTCAGCGCGAGCGATACTATATGGTGACTCAAGCTTGTTCAGAAGGAAATGGAACAACTGACTGTGCCTCTAGCTCAGAAACACGAGTTCGAGCCATCCTGCGCGGAGATGCGGCTTATCAGATGTTCTCAAGTTTGATTAAAAGTACAGATCGCGATTTGATTTTGTACCCCGCTAATCCAGATGCTCTTTATGAGCAAAAAATGCGTTGGGGCTCTGAGATCAATACCTTTATGACCAATCAAGTAGTGGAAGGTGCTTTTGTTCCGCCTCTTCCTGCCAATGGTTATTAGAATTTTGATTTAAAATTTTTGTATTTGCAATAGGCCTGAAAAAAACGGGCCTATTGATCTTCTGAGAGTATCTGTCCCTGAGTACCCATATAGACTTTGTAGCCATGAGCCGTAGTCCCGGTGACCTTATCTGTAAGAGCCCCCGTTGATACGCTGACATAGTAATGATTGGTTGTAGAATAGGTTTTCTGCGTTGAACCTGAAACAATACCCTGGCTCACACCTTTTCGGACAACAGTTTCTGCTACGGGTTTAATGCCGTATAAGCTTGAATCAATGGAACATCCAACAGTTGTTAAACCTAAAATAGCCAGGCCGATAAGCCCTAGGTGTTTTAACATATGTTCCTCCACAGTTCTTATCGGAGTTTTTTTGATTTTCTACAGAGGATTTCTCATTTTGAGACAGTCTTGATTTGAATCAATCTTGCTCTTCTAAATTCTCGTTGAGCTGCAATAGAATTCTCTCAGCCAGAACGCGATTAAAGCCTTTGATTTTAGCAATCTCCTCGGGGTCTGCTGTGCGGATTTCCTCGACAGAGCCAAATTGAGCCAAAAGAGATTTCTTACGTTTTTCTCCTAATCCTACAACATAATCCAGTTCACTCTCTAAGGTTTGATCTTCACGAAGCTTGCGATGATATTGAATCGCAAATCGGTGGGCCTCATCTCGAATTCCGACCAGGATATGATGAGCTTCAGAGTTATTTTTAAAAAGAACGGGGTTGCTACGCCCTGGCAAAAAGAATCTTTCTTCACTTGCCTTCACATCACTTTTTTGAAAATCGCTTTCAGTTCGTGATTTTGCCAGACCCACAACAGGAATATCAGATCGCTTGATATCTTGAAGAATTTTTACCGCTTGAGCCAGCTGCCCCTTCCCTCCATCAATGATAATCAGATCAGGGTCTTCATATTCTTTATGCTGAAATCGACGCGATAGAACCTCTTGCATTGAGGCGAAATCATTCTGCCCCTCCACCGTTTTGATTCGATAGCGACGGTAATGATCCGAAGCCGGTAAACCATCCTCGAATACAACTTGAGACGCCACGTTGGCCTCTCCTTGAAAATTGGAAATATCATAGCATTCGATACGATGCGGAAGTTTCGGTAAGTTAAACTTTTCTTGTATTTCCTGAAGCCCCAACTTTTTTTCTTCTGCTTTCGATTGCCATTTTTCAAAACTGGCTTTGGCATTTTCATGGGCTATTTCAATGAGGGCATGAGCCTTAGAGTTTGTTCCAGCACGTACTCGACACTCATGTTGAGATCGTTCTTTTAAGACGGCTTCTAAAAGTTTATTGAGATCTAAGCCCAAGTCCATGGGGAGTATCACTTCATCTGGAATGACATTTTCATCGTAGTACTGATTCAAAAATGAAATCATCCATTCGCGGGGTTCTTCTAAGGAATCTAAAGTGTTGAGGTTCTGCAAATAGTGAGGTCGAGTCCCCAAAACCCGCCCCTGTCGAATATGAAGAGTCTGAATGACAGTTCCTCTTTCATCACCGTAATAACTAATCACATCTTGGTCTTTTTCAGATGTATCGTTAATAACGGATTGTTTTTCTAAAATACCTTTGATCGAGTCAATGGAATCCCGAAGGCGAGCGGCCACCTCAAATTTTTCCTCTTCCGCATAGGTCATCATTTTTTCTTTAAGACCTTTGAGGACTTTTTTATTTTGCCCTTTCAAGAAAAGAAGGGCCCCTTCCACTTCACCCTTATAGTCTTTTTGACTGATATAATCCACACAGGGGGCTGTACAACGCCCGATCTGATACGTCATGCAAGGGCGCTTGCGAGTTTTAAACATGGCATCCGTACAGTCTCGAATCTTAAATGTCCGATTCAAAAATCGAATCGTCCCATGAACAGCCCCACCACTCGTGTAGGGTCCAAAATAAAGACTGCCATCTTTTCTCACTTTTCGAGCCAGATAAAGACGTGGAAAATCATCGCTCCACGTGAGTTTAATATAAGGATAGGACTTATCGTCTTTGAGACGAATATTATACTTGGGCCGATGTTTCTTAATCAAAGAGGCTTCCAGAAGATAAGCTTCTACCTCTGTTTTTGTAATAATATATTCGATACTATGAATCTGTTTTACCAGAATCACTGTTTTAGGATGATCTAATGACTCAAGAAAATAACTTCGCACACGGTTTCGGAGGTTTTTTGCTTTTCCAACATACAAGATTTTATCGGCACTTGATTTCATCAAGTACACCCCACTTTGAGTGGGAAAATCTTTTATTTGCTCTTTCAGCTCACTCCAACGTGGACTCATGATTCTTCTAACTTTTCCGTTGCACCGCTCATGGCTTGAAGTTGAAGTATTTGGAGACGTTTAATTTCATCTCGAATTTTGGCGGCTTCTTCAAACTCAAGTTTCTGTGCCATTTGGCGCATTTTTTCTTTCAACTTATTCAGTTCTTTTTCTAAAGCTTGAGGTTTTTCAACAAGCTTTTTCATTTTTTGTGGATCATCACTCGCGCGAAGCTTTTGAGCTCCTACCGAGCCATCAAAAAGATCACCCAAACCTTCGCTGATTTTCTTTTGAATGGTCTTCGGTGTGATGTGGTGTTCTTTGTTATACTCTTGCTGAATATGGCGACGTCTATCTGTTTCGGCCATGGCTTTGCGTATGGAGTCCGTCACCACATCCGCATACAATATAACGCGTCCTTGGGCATTTCGAGCCGCACGCCCAATGGTTTGAATCAAAGATCTTTCCGACCTCAGGAAGCCTTCCTTATCCGCATCCGTAATGCCAACCAGACTCACCTCGGGAATGTCCAAACCTTCTCGAAGAAGATTAATTCCCACAAGGACATCAAACACACCCAAACGGAGATCTCGGATAATCTCAACCCGTTCCATGGTATCAATATCTGAGTGCAGGTACTTCACCTTCAACCCTAAAGACTCATAATACTCCGTCAGATCTTCAGCACTTCTTTTCGTGAGAGTGGTAATCAAAACTCGCTCATGCCGTTTCATCCGATCTCGAATTTCTTTTAAAAGATCATCGACCTGATGACGAACAGGGCGAATCTCGACGATAGGATCGACAAGACCTGTGGGACGAATAATTTGTTCGACGATCACACCTTCTGATTTCTGAAGCTCATAAGATCCAGGCGTTGCTGAAACATAAACAACTTGATCCATCATTTTTTCAAATTCTTGAAAATTAAGAGGTCTATTATCTAATGCCGATGGAAGACGAAAACCATGTTCGACTAAAGTTGTTTTTCGAGCCCGATCTCCTCTATACATTCCACCAATCTGAGGGACCGTAATATGAGACTCATCAATGAATGTGATAAATTCCTTAGGGAAATACTCCAGCAATGTCGGAGGTGGTTCACCCTCACCTCGTCCTGTAAAATGACGAGAGTAGTTTTCAATGCCCGAACAAAATCCCATTTGATCCATCATCTCAATATCATAATAAGTTCTTTGCTCCAGTCGTTGTGCTTCTAAGAATTTAAAATTTTGATTAAGCTCATTCAGGCGA
>DAHVKR010000106.1:0-277 GCA_027320785.1 Bdellovibrionales bacterium | reverse complement strand
CGCAACTCATCTTGAATGGAATGAATCGCTTTCTTTACCGTTTCTTCAGGTGTGGCATAGTGAGATCCAGGATAAATTCCCACCTGATCCAAATCCTCAAGGCGCTCTCCGGTCAGAGGGTCCACCCAACTGATTCGATCCATATAATCACCAAAGAATTCAACCCGAATCGCTCTTTGCTCTTCATAGGGAGGAAAAATTTCAACGATGTCTCCTCGGACTCGAATATTNCCTCGAGAAAAATCCACATTATTGCGCTGATATTGAATACGAACTA
>DAHVKR010000105.1 GCA_027320785.1 Bdellovibrionales bacterium | reverse complement strand
CTTGGTACTGTTCTAGAATTTGACCTCTTTGGGCACGAGATACTGCATCTGCAATATCCGCATCTGACATTTTTGAATAAGCTTCAGACAAACCTTCCACTTGCGAGTCAATCTGATTAACAGCCTCATCCATGCGCGAATGAATTGCTCCTAAGCCCGCTCTTGCTTCATTAACTTTATAGAGAGCCTCATCAATAGACTCGAGTGCATCTCGTGCATCTCCTTTATCACCAATGCTCTCTCCATCAAGATCCAAATTCGAAAGTGTAGTGTTCACATCACTTCGATATTTAATAACATTATCATCACCTTTACCGATACCCACTTGGAACTCGTAGTTTTTAACCGACCCATCCAACAAGGGTTGCGAACCAAATTTGGTAGTCTTCGCAATTCGATCGAACTCTTCTGATAAACTTTGGTATTCCGTATTCAGCATCGCTCTTTCACGGTCTGAAAAGGTATCACTGGCTGCCTGTACGGCAAGTTCACGCAAGCGAACAAGGATATTGTTTTGCTCTTGCAAAGCCCCTTCTGCTACGGCCACAAAAGATGTCGCATTGTCTGCATTATATCTAGCTGACTTATAGCCTTGAATTTGCGAGTGCAAATTTTCTGCAATGGCGGCCCCCGCCGCATCAGCTCCTGCTGATGTAAAACGAGTCCCCGTTGCCATTTCACGCAGGGCTTCTTCCGTATTTTTCTGAGTGCGCCCTAACGCCCGCTGCGCGGACATTGACGCCAAATTTGATGATATGCGAAGCATGAGACACCTCTCCTCACTTCGCCCACACACGTGCTCTTAAGCGATAGAGCCTGTGAGCTTTTGCACAGGGCCGGTTCGTCAAAACCGGCCCTGGCTGCCAACAGGCAGGACTTTTATACAGCCGTCCTGATATCTATCGACACATTGCGTTATAACTTTAGTCTTATTTTATATGTATTTGATATTATTAGATATTTTATGATTTCGAAGGCCTGATGCTCTTCACTTTGTCAGGATCTCGTCTATTTTCGTTTGCGCCGTCGCAAGTTTTTCGATGTCCCGGGAATCATGAGTGACTAAAACAGCCGGAACTTTATCCATCTCCACAACCTGCTTGAGCAGGTCTCGAGCCGCATCACGAAGCGACTCATCTAGGGCCGTAAAGGGTTCGTCCAATAAAAGAATTCGAGGTTTTGCAATCAGAGCTCGCGCCAATGCTGTTCTCTGCTTCTCTCCACCCGATAAAACACGAGCCGGCGTATCCAGGAAAGATTCCATTTTTAAAATTTCACGAATCCATTCCCATCTTTTTTTAAGCGTTGTCTCGTCTAACTTTCGAGCTCGTGCCGCAAACTCCACGTTTTCCATAGCTGTCATATGAGGAAATAGATCCCATGTTTGGAAGACTACGCCCAATCTTCTTTTCTCCACTGGTAATTCAGCTAAATTTTCACCTAGAAATTTCCAGCTCAACTTCGCATCTTTTTCAAGCCCCATTAAAACTCTTAAGATGGTGGTCTTTCCCGAGCCCGAGGGCCCTGAAAGAACATGAATGCCCTCATCCAGAATTTCCCACTTGGATACCTTCAGAGTATAGTCTTCTCTTTTGACCTCAAGATTTTCGACGATCGACATAATCCCACCCCATAATCAAAAAGAAACAACTTAAACAGGCCAGCAACAATAGAACACTCACCACACTGGCTAAGCTACTCCGATAGGTAGAGAGCAAAGTTTGAGTGATCAGCCCCAAGGTAAAATCTTTTGTCGAAAGAATGCGAGCCACTGCAAAATCCCCACAAGCCCAAGTCGCGACAAGGGCCCCTAAAAAACGCGCGTGGCTTTTAATTTGAGGCCATGTCACCTCGTTAAATATGGCGCCATCCTCTGCTCCCAGTATTTTAGCCTGCTCAATTTGGTGGTGTAAATCTTTGAGCCTTTCACCGAATCCCATTCTATAAAGAGCTGGCGCTGATAAAATCACAAAAGCCAAAGGGATCTTAAAATAACTCCAAATAGGCTCAGCGGGTAAAAGGATCAAAAAGGCGAAACAAGTTAAAGATGTACTTGGTGCTAAATATCCATTCAAAAAACGATCTAGCCATTCGGGAATAATTCCCACCCAACTTAAGCCTTCAAAAATTACCATTACAAATACAAAAGTAATCAGCCCCAGCATAATTGAATTCAAAAAACCCCAACCCAAATCATTCATATAAAGAGAAAGATCTCGTCTTTGAATCCATCCTTCCACTAAACCGGAGCTATAGCCCGCAAATAAACTGGCCATTAAAATCAACAATACAAAAACTCCAGCATAAGAACCCAACCACTGAATATTTGCATTTCGAGGTGTCACGTTCGTTCGATTTCGTATCGCGAGGAATGACAAAATAAAAATAAAGGCCACCTGAACCCAGGCTAATACAACGGCAGCTGACCAGTCTAACGAAAGTCGCATTTTTTCATAAATGAGAATCTCAAGAGTCGTCCCTCGCCCTCCACCCACAATCAGAGGCACAGAAAAAGAAGTAAAGAATAGCGAAAAGAGATAAAGAAATATAAGACCTAACTCTTTTTTAATTAGAGGCAGTCCAGCTTTTCTCCAATATAGAAAGCGAGTCACACCCAATGTACGAGCCATATCCGAAGTCTCTCCCCAAACCGTTTTCATGTGCTGAGAAAGCAAAATGGCGGCTAATCCAAAATTCAAAAAGACATGAACAATAACCATCCCTAAAATCCCATTGGGAAAGGGCTCGATCAGATTTAGAATGGCGACAAGACTCACAACGACTGGAATAAACTGCGTGACAAGACAGAGAATATCAAAAATGGATTTGAGAACAAACCTTTCGGGAGAAAGACGAATGGCTCCTAAAGCTACAACAAATCCTAACCCCAAAGCAAAAAGAGCCGAGAAAAAGGACTGCAGAATACTATTCCCCAATGCCCAGAACAGTTCTCCCCAAGAGGGCATCGCCCAATGGTGCAATAAAAAAACCAGAACGATACAGGGACTCAGGAGAAAAAGACTAATACCCCAAGGTATTATTTTCTTTCCCATTTTAAAGATTACTTTCCCTTCTTAAATCAGACCAGCGCTTTAGAATACGATCGATATCCGAAACTGTTGGAAACTGTACATTCATTAAACGAAAGGGAATCGGTATCTTTTCAAAGGCTGTTCCCTCGGCTGCTTTTTTAAAAACAGGCAGCATATAGTTTTTTTCCATAATCACTTTCTGTCCTTCAACAGAAAGCATAACATTTAGGAATTTTTCCGCGAGATCGCAGTGCTGACAACTTGTGGGAATACCTACAAACTCAACTTGTACAGGATTAGGCTCTACCATCTCGAGAGCTTTAAAGTGAGTGTTTTTCTCCTCTATCTGATTATAAAGTGGAGAAGTTGTATATGAAAAAACAAGATCTGCTTGGCCTGACTTGAAAAGTCCATAAGAAGCCGACCAACTTGGGGAAAAACTCTGAACTTGCCTCATCATCTGTGACAAATATTTATATCCAGCTTCTTCTCCTTTAATTTTCAAAACCCACATAACGAACTGAAGTCCCACACTGCTCGTTCGAGGATCTTGTAAAGCAATCTTTCTGAAGAAAGGTTTTTCTAAAAGCTGATCCAAAGAGAGTGGGCTGGGTATTTCAATACTGGGATTATCTCGTGTCACAAAAGTCAAAACTCCCCAATCATAGGGAACGAAGAACTCATTTTTTAAAGCGGCCTTAATCTGAGGATCTATATCCAAATTCGAAAATTCAAGGGTTCTCCAGTTCGACTGCACAACGGCTTTTTGCAGATCATACTGATCCAAGCCAATAACTAAATCGGCTCCGAGCTTCTCTCCCTCAATTTTCAAACGTTGCAAAAGAATACCGGCATCGGCGCCCTCTAAAAAATCAACATGGCAGTCGCACGTTTTCTCGAACATTTCTTTTAAAACAGGCCCCGGTCCCCACTTGGACGAAAAAGATGAGTAGGTAAATATCTTGACCGTCGGTTTTTGATCGTGAACCAAAAAAGACTGATTTTTGTTCAGGTAGGCAATAAAGAGAATCGTAAACACAGTTGCGATAAATAAAACAAAATGCTTCATCTTTCTACCACCAGAATCCGCGCACTCGCTTGAAGAAGTAATAATCAAAGCCAAGACAGCGGCCCGCACCTAACCAAGCAAAAACAATATGAACAGCCAATAATATTTTAAGCAAGTCATGAGAGGCGGGGTTACTAAGATACAGCATTTGCAAAGTAAAAAGGCCGGCTAGTAGAGCTGTAGGTCTCACAACGTATCCAATAATATATGAAATGGCGATTGAAAGCTGAATACCTAAAAAAATAAAGGCAAGACCTTGCCAGTGACTGACCATATAAGTACTTAAAATCCACTTATACCATTCAGGAGCATGGCTTGCAGGTAGGTATTCAGATATCATTTCCGCCACTCGTGGGCGCACCAAAAAGTCACCTTTAAACTTCACAATGGCATCCTGCAAATAATAGTAGCCCAAAAAAATTCTTAAGAAAGAAATGGCAACCATGTGACCCGAGTATTTAACGCTCTCAAAAAATGCAACGATCATGAATTGAGTTTAACGTATCGCTTTGGGCAGAGGTCAAAAAGAAAACACCGAGGACAGTCGGGATTTCGCGCCCTGCAAAGAGAACGACCATGAGTGATCAAAAGATGAGAAATCAAGACCCAGTCCTTCTTTGGAATGATTTTAATGAGGTCTTGTTCGATCTTAAGAGGGTCCTCATTTTTCGTCCATCCTAGACGTTGGGAGAGTCGAGATACGTGGGTGTCCACCACAATTCCCGAAGTTATATTAAAAGCATTTCCTAAAACCACATTCGCTGTCTTACGTCCCACGCCTGCTAAGTGAGTAAGATCTTCCATGTTTTGTGGAACCTCTCCATCATGCCGGTCCACAAGGGCTTGGGCCATCGAAATCAAATTCTTCGACTTATTCTTGTAGAGATTAGTACTCATGATGAGATTTTCAACATCCGTTAAAGAGGCCTGAGCCAAATCCTGTGGCGTCGGATAACGAGCGAAAAGAAAGGGCGTTACTTTATTCACCCTTTCATCCGTGCATTGAGCTGAAAGTATCGTTGCAACTAAAAGCTCAAATGAGTTTTGATGATGAAGGGCGCAGTGTGCATCTGGATAATGTTTTTTTAGTTTTCGAAGAGTCTCCGCAACAGGAGCCGCTGTGGTCGTTTTTCCCTTAGCCTTCTTGATCGCCGAAATCCCCGATGGCTTCGACCGGACAGCCTTCGAGGGCTTCGCGGCAAGCCGCTTCTTCTTCAGGCGTTTCGGGCTGTTTTGTAACGTAGGCATGGCCATCCTCTTCGTGCATTGAAAAGTTTTTAGGGGCAGATAGAACGCAGGCATCGCAGGCGATACAAGATTGATCGACAAACATTTTGCCTTTTACATTTTCTTTCCACTTCATACCGATATCAGCCATGACTTCTCCGTCTTGATCTAACAATGCTAGGGCCTATATAAGCAAATTTAGACCTATTTTCCAAGTCCTTTGTCGCAATTTAACTGACTGGAGTCGAGCCAGATCTCGATCTCAGACTCCCTCTATGGGAAACTGGGGCTTGGAGGTAATCCATGGAAGGTCCCCGCTCTCTGACTGAATCTGAATGGCCCCACTTAGTGGCTTTCTTAACG
>DAHVKR010000104.1 GCA_027320785.1 Bdellovibrionales bacterium | reverse complement strand
CAATCACAACCAGTGCATCCTGATCTGTTTCCTGATGAACCACTGTCCGTTTCGGTTTAAAAGTAGGAACGCGAACTTTTGCTTTTGATGCAGTCGCAATTTTTTCACATATATCACGCGAAACTTCCGTCAGCTGCTGAGACGAGGGTTTTTGAATGTAATCAACAGCACCCGCAGCCAGTGCATCCAAAACGAATGTCCCTTCTTCTTTACTAATTGAGCTAATCATCACCGCAGGAATTTGATAGCGTGTTCCTTTTTGGTTCAATGATTTTAAAAGCTGAACACCATTCATCTCAGGCATATGAATATCAAGTGTCAAAACATCAGGCTTTAATTTATCTATGAGAGCCATCACTTCACTAGGCTTCTCTGCCTCTCCTACAACTTCAAATCGCGAGTCTTTTGAGAGAATAGACTTCAAAAGAGTACGGATCGTTTTAGAATCATCGACTATGAGAACTCTTGCCTTTTGTGCCTGAGCAACCGGAGTCACAGCGGGAGCTGTGACATTGAGACGCGATGAAGAACTCATAGGGGCAGAGCCCTTCTGAGATAAAATAATCTTCATCTTAGAGCGAATCTCGTTCCCAGCCTGAGCTAAATTTTCTAATGATGGTTTCTCAACGTAATCTTTCGCCCCCATTTGTAAAGCTTTTTGGGCAATACTCATATCATCACGATTGATTGATGAAATCACCAGCACGGGGGTGTCTTTCGCTTGATATTTTTCAAGAAACCCTAAGCCATCTACTTCAGGCATATGAAGATCGAGAGTGATAAAATCAAATTTTTTAGATTTCAGTATTTCCAGAGCTTCACGCCCATTCATGGCTTTGGCAGTAATACGGAAACCTTGATCAGGTGTTAGAACTTTTCCTAACAAGGCATGAATAGCCTTCGAGTCGTCAACACAAAGGACTTCCGCAATTTTAGGTTTTGCTTCAGCAACTGGAGCCGGTTTCGTTTGCTGTGGTTGAGATGAGGGTTTTTGATAGATAGAAGGACCCACGCTAGTCACTTTAAGTCCCAAGCCATTCAGAGTTTCAGATACACCCAGAAAAAGAAGCCCCTCCTCATTTAAAGATTGGAGCATTCTTTCTGTTATGCTTTTTATTTGATTGGCTTCAAAATAAATAAAAACATTTCGACAAAAAATTAAGTCAAATTTTTTCCCAGATAAAAACTGATCGTATGTCAGAAGATTAGCTGTTTCGAAGTGACAATGGCTTCGCAAGTTCTCACGAACCTTGCTATAGTCACTAACCTTCCCTTTTCCCCGAACCCAGTGCCCATCTATATACATAGCAGGAGACTGCTTAAGTTCTTCCGCCTTATAAACGCCATTTCGCGCGTACTCGACTGACTCAGGATCAATGTCAGTTCCCCAAATTTCATATTTTAAATCAGGAGCTGCCATTTTTAGATGAAAATCAAAAAACATGGCAAGAGAATAGACTTCATGCCCTCGACTGCAAGCAGCCGATAACACTCGAATAGTTTTATCACCGCGCTTACGTGCTGCCTCAATAAGGGAATTTAGTCCCTTATTCAAAATAAACTCAAAATGAGTAAACTCGCGAAAGAAAAATGTATGATGAGTTGTCATCAACGAGATCAGTGCTTGAGATTCACTCTCTCGATTTCGATTTAAGTACAAAAGATATTCATCGTAATCTTTAAGCTTTAATTTTAGTATTCTTGTTTTAAGCCTATTTTCAATCATGGGAATTTGACGAGTTCCAAGCTGGATACCGGCCATCTCTGTCACGATTTTCATGACTTCTTGTACTGTTTCATTCACCCTGAGCGGATTTTGACTCATCTATCTTATCTCCAAAGTAGTGGGACCTATTTGTTGTTACGCAGCTCGTGCTGACTTTGAAAGAGCCGTTCGATCCTCTACGGATAATGCCTTTGATACATTTAATAATAGAACAAGGCGATCATCTTTGCGAAAAACACCCGTAACAGAGTCATTTGCTTTTGATGAGTCCATCATCGGTTTATCGGCAATATCAGCATCCGAAAGTTCAACCACAGCATTCACTTGGTCGACCATGATACCGAGATTATAGTCTCCCAAATCTAAAATAATCACAGCCGTTTCTTCACCTGCTTGAGGTTTCAAACCTAGCTTAACCCTGAGATCCATCACGGAAATAATAAGACCTCGAAGATTCATGATTCCAAGGAAATGAGGGGGCACTTGAGGAATCGAAGTAATATCCGGCATACCAATGACTTCTTTGACTGACAAAAGAGGAAGAGCGAACTCTTCTTTCCCTAAATTGAAGCATAAATATCGATGTGTTTGGCTCATGCTACACTCACTCCTTTTTCAATAGGCACTACGTACCCAGAAATTAATTTTCTTTTTACAAGATCGACTGGTTCCAAAATGAGGGCGGGCTTACCATCTCCCAATATTGTGCTGCCCCCCACACCCTTCATTCCTTGCAACTCAGGTCCTAATTGCTTTTGCACGACCTGAAATTGCCCCAGAATATCATCCACAGCTAATGCAAAAGGCTCTGGACCTGAACGGATCACAATAGTTATGAGATCTTCTAATTTTTTCTGGCTCTTCAAACCAAAAAAATCACCTAGGCGAAAAATTCTTAAGTTTTCACCTCGAAGAAGTATCACATCACCCAAACTAGTTGTTGCCTGAACTTGATGATCCTTTGTCGGAATCGTTTCATAAACATGATTCATGGGTAATACAAAACGTGAATCCGAATAACTAATAACCATGGCATCTAAAATCGCCAATGTCAGAGGCAAAATAATTCGAAATGTCGTGCCTTGATTCAGGGTTGAATCTATTTGAATCTCGCCACCAATTTCGTGAATATTTGTCTTCACGACATCCATTCCAACACCGCGACCCGATACATCTGTCACTTGCTCCTTAGTTGAAAAACCGGGAGCAAAGATCAGCTGAAAGGCATCTTTATCTTTAACTTCAACACCCTCTTTTAAAATTCCTTTTGAGCGTGCTTTTTGAATCAGAATTTCAGGATTTAAACCACCACCATCATCTTTGACTTCGATAATCAGCCGACCTGATTGATGGTAAGCTTTTAAAATGACAGTGCCTCTTAAAGGTTTATTCTGAGCCTGTCTTTTTTCTTTGGAAGATTCAATTCCGTGGTCAACTGCATTTCGAATCAAGTGAACTAAAGGATCATTAATTTTTTCAAGAACAGTTTTATCAAGCTCTGTATCTTCACCTTCTAAAAGAAGCTGCACGTCTTTGCCTAAGGCTTGCGCCGTGTCTCGAACGATACGTGTCATTTTTTGAAATGTCGGTTTAACAGGAGTCATACGTAGACTCATGGATGTATCTTGAATTTCCTTACTGACTTTTTCAAGATGATGAACAGTTTTAATAAGGCGTGCTTCGCCTGTTTTATGTGCCTGTTCCTTTAGAACACTCTGTAAAATGACCATTTCTCCTACAAAGTTAATAAGCGACTCAACTTTTGAAAGAGATACGCGAAGACTTTCTTCCACATTTGAAGTTGAAGATTGAGTACGAGGAGCTTGTGGTGCCGCTAGGGGCGCCTGAGGAGCCGGTATAGGTATCGCTTCCACGGGTGGAACAAAAGTTTCTGAAGCTTCTTGTATCGCTGGGGCTGCAGCTTGCTCTAACTCTGACTCAATAGCAGCTTCAGATGCGCTCTCCACTGCCTCAAACTCCACAGCAGTTGGGTCCTCCTGAATCACTTCCTGCTCTTGAACAACTTCACTCGATCCTGAGTCCACTGAAGGACTCTTCATCTCTTCAAGCAAACCTTGAAAATCAAACTGGGCATCCAGGTTTTGTTTAAGAGAATCAATCATATGAAGAATAAAATCATTCGCGCGGAGTAGAAGACTTATAATGGCAGGAGTCGCAACTAATTCGCCATTTTTAATTTTAAGAATAAAGCTTTCGAATTCATGTGTGAAGGCTCCAAACTCAGAAAATCCAACAGCTTTTGAGGATCCTTTTAAGTTATGAGCTAAACGAAATATTTTATTCAGATTATCTTGATTTTGCGGATCACTTTCCATCGCCAAAAAGCACTGTTCCACATCCGCAACTGCTTGACCTGCCTCATCCAAGAAACCCACTTTTAGTTCTTTTTCAAAATCATCCACACTTGACCTCTTTTATTGTATCGTCCAATTCTAAATAGATCTTCTGTCCCTCATTGTCCCATTTCGGCGTCGGATATTTCTGACTTGAATCTCTTTTTTATTTATTTATTTTTTGGTCTGGACTTTTGACTTGCAGCGCCTCGCGAATTAAGTTGATTAATGGCACACTTTTAAAAACTTTAATCTTTTGCTTTCAACGAAAGAGGAAGGCCTTTGTGATATCAGTATGGGTAGTTGATGATCATGCGATTATCCGTCAGGGCATTCAGCATATCCTCCATAAAAACAGCGACTCATTTCGAGTCACTCAAGAAGCTTCCAATGTGGCAGAACTATTTGAGCTTTTGGGCAAACACACGCCTCCTGAGCTTCTAATCTTAGATCTTTCTATGCCTGGCAAAAGCGGATTAGATGCTTTAAATGAATTAAAAGAGCATTTTCCTAAAGTGCCAGTTCTCATAATGAGTATGCACTCTGAAGACCAATATGCCCTTAGAACTTTCAAGGCTGGTGCTGCTGGTTATTTATCCAAGGAATGTACTCCCCATCAACTCATTCACGCTCTGACTACCATCCTTAAAGGTGAAAAGTATATCACCAGTCGAGTTGCAGAGCTGCTTACGAGTAGTTTAACGACTCCTCCTTCATCCAAAAAACCTCATGAAATTCTTTCGGACCGCGAATTCCAAATTTTAGTCTTAATCGCACAAGGCTATTCTTTAACAGATATAGCAAAAAAGTTTTTTCTCAGTGTTAAAACCGTGAGCACTTACCGATCACGAATTTTGAAAAAAATGGCCATGCAAAATAATGCCGATTTGATACAGTATGCGATTGTTCACCGACTTATCGCGAGTAATTAAGTTTATTTAATTGCTTTTTGCTGCAAATTGAAACTTTTCAATAACTAAATTTTAAGATATTTTCCTCGAGATCCCACCGTTTTAAACCGATAAAATACTCATCTTATTGAGGAGGCCTTTTGAGCCAGACAACGAACAAAAAAGATCGAATCTTATTAATTGTGGATGACGAGCCTGATATTCGCTCTATCTTAGAAGATATTTGCCAAGAACTCACAGATAAAATTAAGATAGCAGAAAATGGAAAGGTCGCTCTGGAGATCCTCTCCCACGAAAGAGTGGATGCTGTCATTTCAGATATCAATATGCCCCAGATGACTGGTCTTCAACTTCTAGCCTCCCTTCGAAATCAGGGAAACGAGGTCCCTTTTATTATTTTGTCTGGTTATGGTGATAAGAAAAACACTCTTGAGGCCTTACAGCTGGGAGCTCTCGACTTTATTGAAAAGCCTTTTGATGATGAAAAACTTCTTGCCCTACTCGATGTAGCTTTAGATCTCGGCTGCGCCCAAAAAGCTGCTGATAAAGAAATTGAACAACTCTATCAAAGCTCCTCTCTTCCTCCCGATAAACTGGAAGAGCTAAAAGAGGCACAAAAAAAATGGAGACTGGTTAAGAAAGAATATGAGCTTCGAGAAAGGAAAGCAAAGGATAGCGCATAAGTTATATTTATGAAAGTCCCTCCCTCTCCTCCTAACGAAAGTGATAGGCTCAAGACACTCTATGAGTATC
>DAHVKR010000103.1 GCA_027320785.1 Bdellovibrionales bacterium | reverse complement strand
CCTTTAAATCGTCACTTCTTCCGATAAAGACCTCCTGAAGAGCACATGGGAACAAAACGACTGATCCAAGCCCTGGAGCTAGATAAATCCTTTGAACCTCACTCTTATCAAATCGAATGGATTCTATTCGATCTAATGACCAGGCTTTAAAAGATAATAAACTAGCGATCAGTAGGAGTTTCTTCATAGGAANCCACCTCTAATCCAAATGGGTTGTCTGATGTTCTAGTGACTGGCTTAAGCCTGACTGAGACCATCATTTCGTGATTTTGTTCGTTTAAACGGGTCTTTTCTTTTATTTTGATCAATGCATGATAGAGACCGTTTTCTTCTTTTGAGAGCTCAACTATTTCACCTGAAATTTCAATATTGTCTCGTTCGACCTTTGATTTTAAATCTAGAATTTCACTCTCTTTTTTCTTCCATAGGTTCTCACTCATCATAGTGGTCGCAAGACCAATTCGTTTAAAAAAGTTAGACGTATTAAAATTATAAGCGTTGTAAAAAAACTTACGAATAAATGCGATGGCTTCCGTTTTATAGATAGGATCTGAGGCTTCCGTCACAATCCTTGTCCCATTACCATCAATACCAATGATTATAGGTTTTCTCCCTTGGCTTACCGCACGAATATTCAATACAGATGTCAGGAGAAACATCAGAAAGACTCCTACAAATAATAGAAATTGAATGTTTCTTTTAAGTATTTCCTGGGCGTGGATTTTCACTTTGCACTCCTTCCCCTTGAACATTTTTTCGATAATTCTTATGTTGCATTTGCGCCCGCATAAGCCGGCTATTTTTTTCTATAAATGTCATGTAACTTTGACCTGATAATTCAGTTAAGGATCTTTCTTGAGAACCCGAGTTCAGTATTGTTTGAAGAGAGGTCTTTCCAGCTTGAATTTGTTTTAGTGAACTCTTTCCAACCCATCTTCCAGAGGAAACTCCACCCTGCATCGTTTTCGTCATAATCTTTCCAGGTGGACTGTTAATCGCAACAGCTGCAAACGCTAAAGGTGAAATTCCTTTAAGAAGAGTAATGAGGATCTCTAAGCACTTAGCCCCAAAGCCATCAATTTGAGAAACCATTAAATTTTGATGAACTTCATTAAATCCATACCAAATCAAGGGCCATGAACTTCCAATTAGAAGAAGCCCTAAAAATAACTCAAGACCAAAACCTAAACCCAATAATGTACTGGATAGAAAAATGATGGGTGCCATGGAACACATCACCATCATAAAGAAGACATGCATATAATAAGCAATCCAGTAAAGACCGGCTAAAATAACTTCTAATACTCTATCCACTGAGAAAGGAATGAGACTGGCTGAACTCCATTCCGGAGCACCTGAACTAATTGAATTCAAACTAGAAGCGTGAGGCAAATATGTTTCAGGAATGGAGAATAGAATATCAATAATATAAGGAAACCCCGTAATGAGGATAAAATATAAAATAGCTCCTTTTATAATTTGAAAACTAACCCTCCCCTCTCCTAGTAAACTTGAAAAAACAACTCTCATCATAAATAGAGGTAAAACTAAAAAATCTGTTGTTTTTGAAACCACCTGGAAGACATGAAGGCAGATGGATTGAAGTTGATTAAAGTTTTCCACTGATCTCACTTCCATTCCTTAATTTTCTTTGCCTTGCCGAAAAATCAGACCATCTTTTAGCCTCTTCTTGCTCTCTTTCCATTTCTCGAAGCTGAAGCTCTGAATTTTGCATAATGAGAGCCTGCTGATTCTTTTGAACTTCGTTTAAGGCCACATTTGTTTCAGTCGTATTAAGGGCCACAACTCCATCTGTTCCAAGTGCAATGGCTTGAGATAAAATCCTTTTAAGCCTTCGAATATAATCTGTTGTGGATCGAATATTGGTTTCAAGCCTTCGGGAAGACCAGTCAGGCCCCTTTAAGATGGACTGTGTACTTCGTGACAAATACGATAGATCTGAAGCTTCTGATCTTAAAACTTCAGCTCTTCGCTGAATGTCTTTAGCACTCTTTTCAAGATCTTGATCAGGAGTGACTTCCCTAGCTAAATCTGAAGCAGCATCCACGTAGGCCGCAACTTCCTTCGCCTTTTTAGCTTGTTCCCCAATAAAATCCAAAAACGCATAGCTGGGACTCGAAATTAGAAGTATCAGGAGAAGGACAAACATTGCATAATCTCCTTCAAGTTTAAAGATGGACAAGCTTTCTTAATCTCAAAGAATTTTCTTCGATCCTCATCTTTAGAGGTATAAGACCAATACTCTTCTGAATTGAGTCTGACTTTTAAAACTCTCTCCCCTAGACCATCCTTTAATAGACATTCCGAGAACTCACCCTGCTGACGCTTAAGTGACTTAATACTATCTAATGAATTTGAACTGAGTTGATTTCGAGCCTTAAAGGTCTCATCATCCCCATCTGAAGAGAAATAGATACGATTCGGAGAGTTGTCTAAAATCCCCGTATCATTATCGACTACGACATGGGCTGATTTTTGAGAAACAGTTATAAACCCGTGCCCCTCTTTTCTGACATTTGCGATAGATAAGTTAAAAAACGAAAAGCACTTCTTAATAAAAAAGGGAGTTTCATCGGCTATGAATACAACCTTTTTCTTATGTTGATCTTTCTTAAGCATTTCAAGATTGAATTGCGCCATAACGGCAGCAAGTCCACCTTGAGCATAGTCTGGATCTAATGCCTGACTAATTTTAGAGAAATTAAAGTATGTAAGACTATTATTTAAATTAAAATATGAACTCTTGGAGTCATCCTTGTCTGTTGAAAAAGCATTCCCATAAACCCCTTTTCCAACCCATCTTTGTAGAAGCTCTTTTCGAGGAATCTCAGAGGACTGATCATAAAACCCTTTAAGACTAAGTTTTAACTTAGAAAGACTAATGTATTCTAAAATAGCTCTCTCTAAATCAGACTTCATGATTTTAGAAAGCTTAGACTCCCCTTCTTCTAATATCAGGACCTCTAGAAATGTAGCTAAGATTTGAAGTGCCTCTTTTGTCGATCCAAGCTCCAAAATCACATCAAAGGGGTTTATTCCAGTGGGTTCATTTAGATTAAGTGTCTTTTCAACACCTCCTAAAATCTCAGTTTCACGACTGTGACTTCCTCCTACATCAATTTTAATAATCTTGATATCAGGATCATAATGAAGAGCTCTTGTAATGGCGTTCGTGAGAACTGACTTACCCGTTCCAGGTCTTCCAAAGATACACCAAGAAAAGGACTCATAACGAGGGTCAAATATATTGATATAACTTAAAGATTCATCTCTTCGATGGACTGCAAGTGATTGATTTTTATAAACTTGATTCGTCTTGGATTCACCACGAGTTACAAGTGGTATATAAGTAATTAAAGTAGAGTCTTTTTCAAGAAGAGTAAAATGAGGCTCCTCTCCTAAGTAAAAGCTCTTAAGACTCTCTAAAGCACCAACACTTTCAATATATATAGACCCAAGTGCTTCCAGTCTTCTTTTGAGCTCTTCACGATCCTGTCGAAGGTACTCCTCTGATTTTCTAGAAATCAGACACTGCCACTCAAAACGATATAGTTTAGATCCATTCAGGGTTATATCTTCAAGATACCCTTGAGCTTCCTCATACTTACGGTTCTCATTTAAATCTGACCCTAAAGAATTCTGTTTAGATCTTCTTCTTAAAAAAGTTTCAGCCTCTGCTCCTGAAACCGCCTGAATCGATACTCCTATTGTATAAGGGAGAGGTAATAAATCCTTTATGTGACTTAAAGTCATTAGGTCCATTCCAAATTCAGATTGCTTCGTGAGTCTTAAAACACTGACAAGCTCCTCACCTAAATCAATTGTTTGAAATTTATGAAAGAGTTCATCTTGAAGAACCGGAAAAAGGGACTCGACTTCTTTTTGACTCAGAGGTTTTACTTTAACTTCGTGATTTTTAAATAAGAGAAAATCAGTTAAGACGGACTGACCTTTTGAACTCTTATGTTTCACAAAAAATGAGAGGTCCATTTTGGCAGGCTTTTCTAAAAATAAAAAAGCTCTGTTTTTTACAAATCCAATATCCTTTAAGCTCTCGGTTCTTGAGTGCTCATGGGTATCCAAATTTGAATATTCAGATTTTAAATACACTCTCAAAGTCCTCCCTAAAGGCAGATCTTTGAGTAAGCTCATCAATAGAGCTTCTAATTGGTCATTTTCTAATAGTTCCTCATCTAAAAGATCGACCTCAAACCCAGCGCATAGTGTTCCATTTTCGAGGGTGTGAATACTCACATCTGAAGCTCTATTGGTTTCGATTATTTTTTGAAACATAGATCACTCCATTTTTGAAGAGGTATTGAAAAGTATCTCGAATGATTTTTCGTCTCTTTGTCATACGGATAGGAATCAGAATAACTAGACCTGAGAGGCTCAAACATAGAACTAGGAACATATTTTCAATGCCAAGGGTTTTAAAAATTATGATGACGATTAGAAGTAAAATTCCTATCGCTGTGATATCATTATAAGAAAGACCTAGGAAAAAAGAGTCATCATTGAGGACCCGTGAAGTTTTTCTCTCTTTCATCGAAAAATCTCCTTCACAACATCAATGAGTGCAGGCCCTCCAAAAGTAGCCGCTGCCCCAATAATTCCACTGATCAAAACCATTCTTCCAACACTTGCCATTCCAATTGAAAGAGCAATACCTCCAAGTACGATTCCAATGACCGCTGTTACTTGACCGATTGAGATCACAATATTTTGTCCTCGAATGGCTGCTTCCTCTAAACGGTTTGCAAAGGCCGGATTTGATACAAACATAATGAAAAGCATTAAACAGAAGTTAAAAATTCTTTGATTTCGTTCCATTTTTTTCTCCTCTTATCTTGATACAGGCGGAATGATTTCAAACATTTCCACTTGCCTGTACCAGGTATTGGGTTGATTCGGGTCCTGGACCCATTGATCCATTTTGTAGCGTTTCCACTCTCCAGGCTCGACGAGCTTAGAAACTTCTCTTGGGATTGGAATTTTAAATAATGAGTGCCCCTGCTGAATAAGCTGAGGCTCAAGTTGTTTTTTAAATCTTTGAAGTTCTTCTTTTAAGTCTTGGTTTTCTTTATTCTTTTTTTCTTCATTTTGCAGATGATAGTAAGTACTCATGGCTCCTGCTGCGAGCCCTCCCACTCCAGCATACATCATGGAATAAGCGGCTCGATTGTCACTTTGAGTCTGTCCCAATAGGGTGCCAGCCACAGCTCCCAAAGCCATATCTCTTAAGATGGTGTCTCGAATCGTAGGGGTCGCGCATCCTGCCAGTAAAAGAAAGAGTAAAGGAAAAGACCTGCCTCCAAATCTGGAGACTCTTTTAATAGCAGTCACTTTTACCCTCGCTTGCTAGGTAAATACAGATGCTATCGTTTTGACCATCAATCCCTGGATCACCCTCATGTCCTTCAGGTCCATCTTTCCCATTAGGACCATTGGCTCCATAACAAGTTAAATAACGTGATTCAGGAGCTGTTCCACCAATTCCTCCTTTTTGACCAGGCCCTCCTTTTCCAGGAATTCCAGCTATGCCTGGATACTTTTCAGCCCTTAAATCAAATTCCCGAGCATCCTTAATTGAAACCAAAAGTTTTCCTGAAGAACCCCCATTGCCAGCACTCCCACCTGTGTGCCCTTGAACACCATCAGCTCCAGCCCCGCCAGCATTTCCAAAGGAGCCACACTTACATCTTTCTTGAATTGTCTGTTTGGGGATTAAAAGCTGACTCATCAG
>DAHVKR010000102.1 GCA_027320785.1 Bdellovibrionales bacterium | reverse complement strand
GCACCTTTTGCAACCCATGCATTGTACTTTTCAAGATTTACAACGACTTTTTTGTCTTGTCCCCTTGGGGCTGGATTATAATAACCTAAAATTTCCAAGTACTTAGAAGTAACATAGCGGCGAGAATCAGCCACCGTGATACGGTACTTTGGAGAGTGTTTAGATCCTATACGAGCTAATCGAATTACAACCATTTTTTACCTCTGCGCATGATTGAAAGTCCTGTGTTTTACTCAAAAGCTCCGGATGAAGCAAGTTAATAATAGATATTAGGGGTTTTACTAAAAAGGTGACCCTGGTTTTCCTCCACGTCGACCTCCCATGCCCCGGAGCCCCCCCATACCCATTTTCATCATTTGACTCATCATCTTCTGCGTTTGCTCAAATTGTTTGACCAGTTTATTGATGTCCTGAACCTGAGTTCCACTTCCTGTCGCAATTCTCTGACGACGAGAAGCATTTAAAATACGATGATCGTGGCGCTCTTTAAGGGTCATAGAGCGAATAATCGCCTCAATTTTTTTCACTTCGTCATCGGGCGGATTCATATTTTTCAGTTGTTTGGAGATTTCGCCAAAACCAGGCAAAAATTTCATAATGCTCTCCAGACCTCCCATTTTTTTGAGCTGTTGAATCTGAGAAAGAAAATCCTCCAACGTAAATTGATTCTTCATCATTTTACGTGCGGAATCTCTCGCCTCTTTTTCATTCACAACTTCCTGAGCCTTCTCAACCAAGGTCAAAACATCGCCTCGATCTAAAATTCGACCTGCCAAACGATCAGGATGGAAAACCTCAAGAGCCGATACCTTTTCTCCCACCCCTAAAAATTTAATGGGCAAACCTGTGACTTCTCGAAATGAAAGAGCAGCACCACCGCGAGCATCCCCATCGACCTTTGTTAAAATCAATCCCGTCAGATCGAGTCTTTTATGAAAACCCTCTGCCACATTCACAGACTGCTGTCCCAACATGGCATCTGCCACAAGGAGAGTCTCTCGGGGTTGTGCCATTTTTTTGAGTTCCTGCAACTCCGTCATCAGTTCTTCATCAATCTGAAGTCGCCCCGCTGTATCCACAATCAAAACTTCAACCATTTGAGCCTCAGCCCAAGCCTTCGCTTTTTCAAGACGAACCTGAGGAGAATCAGATAACTCTACAGGACAATAAGGAATTCCGTTTTGTTTCGCGAGAATCTCGAGTTGCTCCGCTGCTGCTGGACGGTACACATCGACAGAGACCAAACCCGGTTTTTTTCCCAGCTTCTGACGAATATAAAGAGCCAATTTCGCAGACGTAGTGGTCTTTCCATTTCCCTGAAGTCCCACAATAAAAATAATGTTAAATTTTTCTTTCACATCCAGGAAGACAGCCTCGCCCCCTAATGTTCGAACCAATTCATCGTAAACAATCTGCGTAAACTGTTGGCCAGGCTGAAGGCTTTGAAGAACATCAGAACCTAATGCTTTTACTTTCACGCGATCTAAAAAGTTCTTCACAACCTTAAAGTTAACATCAGCCTCTAAAAAGCTAAGGCGAATTTCCTTAAGTGTATCTTCAATATTACTAGCCGAAATCTGCGACTGACCCTTGAGCTTTTTTATAGAGCCCAGAACTTTATCCGAAAGTTGTTCAAACATACTTTTATCCTATGCACTGCATTCAGAGCTGAAGATTGAATATCTTTTAATTCGGGTCCAAACTTATCAAACTATGCAACAAGTTGTCGATCTCAAAAAGCTCAATCGATTTATACGAATGCTGAGCCTCATCAAGGTTCCTATGTTAGGTCTCTGCCGGCCTCGCGTGCTTGAACTCAATGAAAATCAAGCTCGTGTTCTACTTCCATTTGAGTTTCTGACTAAAAACCATGTGGGCTCCATGTATTTTGGAGTTCTGGCCATGGGATCTGAACTCTCTGTTGCCCTCAGGCTTTTAGATCGCATCCAAAGAGAAAAAGTTCCTGTCAGTTTTATTTTTAAAGACTATTCTTGCGAATTTTTAAAACGGGCTGAAGAACCTGTTATTTTTGCTACTGATGAAGTCAAAGCGATCGATTCTCTAATCGATCAGGCTCTTTCATCTCCAGATCGGTTCAACGGGACCTTTCAAGGCTATGCCCTAGGGCAAAAGTCAGGAGAAAAGTTGATGGCATACAAAGTCACCATTTCTATGAAACGCTTTGATCGAAAAGAAAAATCTCGACACCGATCTCTTTAGCCGCGATTGATTGAGCTCGCAAATTCCACATCTGGATTTTCTCGTTTTGCCCAGTTCAGATCCCATTCTTGATTGAGAAGTAAGACGGGCTGCTCTTGCATATCACGATAAAGATTATGTCCTTTGACCTCAAATACAGGATTTCCCTCTTGAGTTCGAGGCCATCTTGCGACTGTATAAGGCAAACGATTTAAGCGCACATCGAGGTTGTATTCATCCTGCAAACGATGCACGAGGACATCAAATTGAAGTTCTCCGACGGCTCCGATTAGAGGATCTTGAAGACCAATCACGGGATCAATAAAAAGCTGAATAGCGCCTTCTTCCGAAAGATGTCGAAGAGCTTCCTGCATTTTCGTTCTTTTCATGGCATCTGAAACAGAAAGTTTCGCAAAAAGCTCTGGAGCGAATCGCGGGATGGGCTCAAATTGAACCTTTCCTGAGGAGGAAACAGCATCTCCAATAGCAAAATTTCCCGTATCATTCACGCCCACAATATCGCCTGCAAAAGCCTCATCCACTGTTTCACGATCTTGCGCGACAAATTGATTAGAGTAAGCAAGTCTCAATTCTCTCTCTAGACGTGAATGAAAGACCTTCATCCCTCTTTCAAACTTGCCCGAACAAATACGAATAAATGCCACACGATCCCGATGGCGACGATCCATATTCGCCTGTATTTTAAAAACAAAGCCCGTAAATCGAGCGTCTAATGGATCCATGGGTTCGCCCTTTTGTGTCGTGCGAGGGCCAGGTCCTGGAGCATATTGACAGAAAAACTTTAGAAATAAGTCCACACCGAAGTTCTGCTTTGCCGATCCAAATGTAACAGGTGAAATTTCACCATTTAAAAAAGCTTTTTCATCAAAAGGAGGCAGAGCCCCTTCAATTAACTCAAGTTCTCCAGCCACTTGCTCTGCACTCTCACGATCTAAATACTGATGAAGGAGCGCCTTAATATCTTTCCCCTCCGTCGGAACAATTTCGAAATTCTCTACCTCTTCTCGTCTTTGATCATAAATCATCAACTCCTTGGTGATTCGATTGTAAACACCTCGAAATCTTTGACCAATTCCCAACGGCCATGTAACGGGGTAACACTGCATCCCCAAAGTTTTTTCAATTTCATCAATTAAAGTCAGAGGATCTTTTCCTTCTCGGTCGAGTTTATTAACAAAGGTAAAAATAGGAATTTTACGATAGCTACAAACCTCATATAGTTTTTTAGTTCGCTCTTCCACACCTTTAGCCACGTCGATCAACATACAGGCTGAATCCACTGCCATTAAAACACGATAGGTGTCCTCAGAAAAATCTTTATGTCCCGGGGTATCCAAAAGATTAACCCGAAGATTTTGATAATCAAAAGTCATCACGCTGGAAGTAATCGAAATTCCCTTTTGTCTTTCAAGCTCCATCCAGTCAGATGTAACAGCCTTCCCACTTTTACCTTTCACTTCCCCTGTTTCATGGATCACGCCCCCATGATAAAGAAGTTTTTCTGTTAAAGTGGTCTTTCCTGCATCTGGGTGAGATATAATGGCAAAGGTTCGACGACGTTGAATTTCTTTAGCAATGGCGGGTATAACTTGCATATCTTTCACCTAAGCCCCAGTGGGGGCGTATCCTCATCTTGACGAATAACAAGTCTTCTTTTATAACACAGCCCGCAGACTTCGTCTGCATAAACTTTTCCCCTGGGCTTGCACCCCAGATAGGAGATCTAAAATGGATTCACAAAGCCCTTTTTCGGGTTCTGGCGTTGTGCCAACTTATTTCGTCTCGACATTTTACTATTTTACTCCCATCGAGGATCCTGAGGCCTTTAAAATAGAGCTTAAACAAAAGGCTCAAGAAATGGACATCAAAGGTCTCATTATTATCGGTCATGAAGGTTTTAATACAACTTCCAGCAGCGACTCCCGCGAAAAACTCGAAGCATGGAAGAGTTATTTTAAAACTCGTTTCCAATTGGCCGAATTGAACAATAAGGACTCTGCCTGCGACAAAATCCCTTTTCTACGTTTTTCAGTGAAAGTCCGACCTGAGATCGTCACAACGGGTCGACCTGATCTTCATTTAGAGTCCAACAAAGTCGGTCATAATCATCACCTTTCACCCAGTGAGTGGGATCGAGTCATGAAAGAAGAACGAGATCAAATTGTTATTATTGATACTCGAAACTGGTATGAGTACGACATTGGAACATTTAAAGGCGCCCTCAATCCTAACATCGAAAAATTCACTGAGTTCCCTCAGTATTTTGAAAATCAAAAGATCGATAAAAATCAGAAAATACTTATTTTCTGTACGGGCGGTATCCGCTGCGAAAAAGGTATTCTCGAGCTTCAGGAAAGAGGCTATGATAACGTTTATCAACTAGAAGGCGGTATCTTAAAGTACTTGGAAGAGAAACCTCACCAAGAATTTGAAGGCGAGTGTTTTGTCTTTGATAATCGAGTCGCCGTCGACCAAAGTCTTCAGCCAAGCGAGAAATATAAACTTTGCCCGCATTGTGGACAGCCCGCCGCTATTAAAAGAGAATGTGTTCGATGTGATACTGAGTTTTTGATCTGTGATAAATGCGTTGAACTCGAGACTAAAAAAGATACGTGCTCAAAGAACTGCGCCCATCAATGGACGGTGCGCCCTAACAAAAAAGGGCCTCATCAATTGAGACCCTATGAGCTCATGATCAAGCCTCAAAAAAATAAGACCCTTGAGCAGAGATTAGTTTAAACTTTTCATCTGTTGACGAAGTCCCTGCTCGACTTCTTTCATGTAGCTTTTAATAAAGACTTCTTTAAGTTCAGGGCCTTTAATTTTGTAGAGTTTTGCAATTTTACTTAAGGATTTAACGGGAGGATGAGAAAGTCCTCTTTCCCAATTACTTATAAATTGGGGTGACGTATATCCAAGTTTGCTAGACACTTGAGTTTGAGAATAGCCGACTTTTTCGCGACATTTTTTTAAATACTGAGCCAGAGTTGATTGATTCATAACGGATCCTCCTTTGCCTTCACATCTAAGTATTCATAAAAAAAGTCTAATTTCAATTTTGTTTAAGGGACAGTGTTATTTTTCTGTTTATCGACAGTTTTTGTCGAGATACACCCCTCAATAGCAGATGGGATCGAGATAAAGAAATTATCATCTCCATAATCTCCTTTTACCGTCGTTGCGAGACGAAAGCGAAGCTTTCTCCATTTTCCCGCATAAGACTCATCCACAAGAGTTGAAATCGTTAGGCTTTGAAACCGAACTTGAGAGCTAGAGCTTTTTTCTGCAGGTTTTAAACATTCAAGTTTAGTGAACCCCAAAGGCTTTTCAATATGGACCTGGCAATCCTCTAACTTCCACTCTGCCCAAAAAAGATCTCCCAGACTTTTTAACTGCTGAGCCTGATACTGCATCTGTTTGAGCATGGATGCACTCAAAGGCCCTTCAAACTGTGGAATAGATTCATATCCTTGGGAGCTCCCCACATAGAGTCGAACATGATCAGAGTTTACATAAAGCTCAAGTCGCACATCTCTGGCATTTTGCTGACAAATGAGAGTCTGAGAAAAGGCTCTCAGA
>DAHVKR010000101.1 GCA_027320785.1 Bdellovibrionales bacterium | reverse complement strand
ACTTATCAACATATTGTTGTGCGTTACCTCTTATCTTTTGCTCAGATGAATTGCTATTTGTTTGCCGATGGGGTTGTTGCCTATGTCGATCAGGAGAACGGCTGCTCTGCCGTTTGGAATAACCAGCTTGTTTCATTAATAATATCTTCTATCTTGAGGTTAAACTCATTTTTCCAGTTTGGAAACATCATTTGAGTTAAATTGAAAGAGATGTTCTTTCTCCTATAGAGATAACAACTAAATATTTTTTTGCAAGTTTTTTTTGAAAAAACAATAAATCCCACGATAGGCCTCAACTTGTTTTAGCCGTCTCCCTGCTTTACCAAGAGCTACGACGAAGAAAATTGAAGTCAGAGGGTGACAGGATACCCCCCACTCCTTCCTGATCTGGAGTAGCAGGAATAGAGTTGAGGGTATATCCTCCTAAAACAAACTAAACTAGCTCCGCGATCATTTCCTTCAAGCGAAGTCGTCTCAATTTAAGATCAAACAAAACAAGAGAATTTGGCAATGGCCGAGAAAGTTCGTCTTGAATAAGGTTATTCAGCTGAACATATTTACGCTTTAGATTTAAAATATGGTTGGAAAAGGACATTTTTACGCCTCCTTTTGCTAGGTTATGTCTACACTAGGTAGATACAGTTTAATTTTAATAAATTCTTAAACATTGTCAATTTTTTATTAACACGACCACACAATGGGTTAGGAGAACTACAGGGAGCAGCTCAAAAAAACGAAAAAAAAAGAGCGCCGAAGGGCGCCCTTTTTAAAGTTCTAAAGAATGATTATCGTGCAATTGCTTCTTTTAAGCCTTTTCCTGCACGGAATTTAGGCAACTTTGCAGCACGAATTTTAATCTTTTCGCCAGTACGTGGGTTACGACCCTCACCTGCTGGACGATGGGTCACTGTAAATGTACCAAATCCAACAAGACGAACTTCTTTATCTGCTTTTAGAGACTTTGTGATTGATTGAATCACGCCATCGATGGCCCTTGAAGCATCTGCTTTTGTAAGACCAGAAATTTCAGCGACTGATGCCACTAAATCGTTTTTGTTCACTGGAATATCCCCCATATTATTGCAAACGATCTTTCAATTACTGTCCTGATTGAAGGTTCAGAACAACTCGAAAAAATGGTACCTGAATCCTCAAAACCAGTCAATGCTTTAAAAAAGCTTTGGCAGAAAATAATTTCATTTGAAATCAATATGTTAAATTCAGTGTGTCATAACTTCTTCGTTTTGTCGATTTTCAAGATCTCTTCTATGGTTGGCAATAGCTGCCATTTCCTCAGTCCAAACAATAGGCTGCAGAGGTTCTTTCAGAGCTATTTTCAGAACTTCTTCCACCCTAGAAACCGGAATAATTTTCATTCCCTTTTTCACATTTGTTGGGATTTCCGCTAAGTCTTTTTCATTCTCTTTGGGGATAATAACAATCTTAATTCCACCTCTTAAAGCCGCCAAAAGCTTTTCTTTTAGGCCCCCAATAGGTAAAACACGCCCTCTTAAGGTAATTTCTCCCGTCATGGCTACATCTTTTCGAACAGGAATTCCTGTAAGAACGGACACAATAGAGGTACACATTGCAATTCCTGCAGAGGGGCCATCCTTTGGCGTTGCTCCTTCAGGAACGTGAATGTGAATATCGCGTTTATCAAAAAGAGGAGGCTCAATACCAAATTGCGGCGCTTTCGATTTTACATAACTAGCAGCAGCCTGTACCGACTCCTGCATAACTTCGCCCAATTTTCCGGTGATTTGCATTTTCCCCCTACCGGGCAGCATTACAGCTTCAATGGAGAGAAGTTCTCCCCCCACTTCCGTCCATGCAAGTCCTGTTGTCACGCCAATAGTATCTTCAAGATCAGCCACACCATGGCGAAAGCGCGGGATCCCCGCAAAATTACTTAGGTTTTTTGTTGTGATTTTAATGCTCTTATGCTTTGGGGAGGCTAAATAACGCACAGCCTTTCTGCATAGATTAGCAAGCTCTCGCTCCAAATTCCGCACGCCCGCTTCAAGGGTGTAGGTACGAATCACTTCGCGCAGGGCTTGTTCTGTAATTGAAATCTCTTTTGGCTTTAACCCATGATTTTCCAACTGTTTGGGAAATAATGAGCTTTGCAATTTGAACTTTCTCATCTTCCGTATATCCAGAGATCCGGATGATTTCCATACGATCCAAAAGGGGCTGTGGCATATTGAGCGTATTTGCAGTCGTTACAAACAAAACATTCGACAAATCGTAATCAATTTCTAGATAGTGGTCATTGAAGGTATTGTTTTGTTCTGGATCCAAAACTTCCAAAAGGGCAGAAGTAGGATCTCCACGCCAGTCACTTCCTAACTTATCGATTTCATCCAACAAATACAGGGGATTGGTGTTTTTCGCCTTTTTCATCCCTTGAATAATCTTACCAGGCATGGAACCGATATAAGTGCGGCGGTGACCTCTAATTTCAGCTTCATCGCGAACCCCACCTAATGACATGCGCACAAAGCTCCGTCCCGTCGCACGCGCAATAGATTTTCCTAGAGAGGTTTTTCCCACACCAGGAGGGCCTACAAGGCATAAAATGGGACCATGAATACGCCCCACTCTGTTTTGAACAGCAAGGTACTCAAGGATCCGTTCTTTTACTTTTTCTAAACCATAATGATCTTCGTTTAAAACCTTTTCAGCCTTAGCCAAATCTTTTTTTACACGCGCTTGAGCTCCCCATGGAATCTCTAAAAGCCAATCCAAATAATTGCGCAAAACCGTGGCCTCAGCAGACATAGGGCTCATTTGGCGTAATTTTTTTAATTCACTTTGAGCACGTTCAAGAGCTTCTTTTGACAACTTTGTTTTCTTAATTTTATCTTCCAGCTCCGAAAGCTCATCCTTGCCCTCTTCCCCTTCACCCAATTCTTTTTGAATCGCCTTAAGCTGTTCATTAAGGTAATATTCTCTTTGGGTTTTTTCCATTTGACGCTTGACACGACTGCGAATTCGCTTTTCCGCCTGCATCACGCCAATTTCACCTTCTATAAAACCAATAGCCTTTTCTAAACGTTTACTTACCTCTGGGGTTTCTAAAAGCCCTTGTTTTTCATCTAATTTAAAACTCAAATGAGCGGTGACAACGTCAGCAAGTTTTGAAGGGTCCGAAATTTGCATAATCGAAGACATTATATCAGTCGGAATCTTCTTCTGAAACTTAACGTACTGTTCGAATTGGGAAATAAGAGTGCGCATCAAAGCCTGAGACTCTTGAGCGGCCCCCGGCTCTTCCTTAAAAGAAGAAATTTCAGCTTCAAAATATCCTGGACTTGTAATCAATTTATCGATTTTGACTCGACTCTCTCCCTCAAGGAGGACCTTTACAGTTCCATCGGGCAAACGTAAAAGCTGCAAAACACGAGCAAGAGTTCCTACTGTATAAAGATCTTTTATGCCAGGATTATCGATAGCAGGGTCTTTTTGACTCAACAGCACAACTTTTTGATTGCTACTCATAACAACATCCAAAGCGTGTATAGACTTTTCGCGACCCACAAACAAAGGAATCACCATATGAGGAAATACCACAACATCACGCAAGGACAATACTGGGTAGACTGATTGTTGATTCTCCATATCTTTCTCGCTCAAGATACAACCTCTCATTCACTTTCATAACTATCTATTTTTAGGATAGACCATTTGCAAATTTTCATAAAGGGGTTAATTAGTGAGTGTGGAAGTCAAAGTTAGTGATTAAGGGTTACGCTTACCCCATGGCATATCTCACTCATATCCTCTATACTTATCAAAATGATGTAGAAGGGAGAAAATAAATGACAAAGCGTGTAACGCTCATTGAAGGGGATGGGATTGGCCCAGAGGTTGTTAGATCAGCACGACGTGTCATCGATGCTCTAGGCCTTAACATAGAATGGGAAATATGTCAGGCCGGGGCTGAAGTCTTTAAAAAAGGCCTGGCGACAGGCGTTCCACAAGAAACTATTGATTCTATCATGCGCACGCGCGTTGCTCTGAAAGGTCCTCTCGAGACCCCCATAGGATACGGGGAGAAGAGTGCAAATGTCACATTGAGAGCACTATTCGAAACCTATGCCAACACCCGTCCAGTACGTCAAGTTCCGGGCATAAAGACGGCCTTCATGGACCGAAATATCGATTTTGTTGTTGTGCGCGAGAACGTGGAAGATCTTTATGCAGGCATTGAATATGATCAAACGCCCACAGTTGCTGAAGCTTTAAAGTTGATCACCCGCAAAGGATCAGAGAAGATCATTCGTTTTGCTTTTGAACTCGCCCGTGCGGAGGGGCGCAAAAAGGTACACTGCGCGACAAAGGCTAATATTTTAAAACTTACAGAAGGTCTGTTTAAAAGAGTTTTTGAAGAAGTGGCGCCCGACTACCCCGACATCGAGGCGAATCATATCATTATCGATAACTGTGCCCATCAATTGGTTCTCCGCCCCGAAATTTTTGACGTGCTTGTCACAACCAACCTTCATGGGGATATCATTAGTGATTTGGGATCAGGACTTGTGGGGGGTCTCGGCGTGGCAGCTGCGGCAAATATCGGAACAGAAGCCGCTATTTTTGAAGCCGTTCATGGTTCGGCCCCCAAACATGCGGGCAAAAACACCATCAACCCAACGGCTCTTTTGTTTACAGCTGCCCTCATGCTCCGTCATCTGGAGGAATTTAAAGCCGCAGACATGCTAGAACAGTCTCTTCTCTATACCCTGGGCATACAGAAAGTCTTTACTCAAGATTTGGACAAAGTAGCTCCCGTTAGCACAGTTGAGTTTACAGATATTGTGATTCAAAACTTAGGGAAAAATACAGACTTTTGGCCACATAGAACCTATAAACCCCTTCATATTGGAAAACTTTCCGAGCCGAAAGAAGAAGTGACTCAAAAGGGTGTGGGTATTGATATCTTTATTCAAAGTGAGCTTTCGCCCGAAGAACTTGGCAAAAGCATTGAAGCCATTGCAGCTCCCTCTCCCTTTCGCTTGCTTATGATTTCCAACAGAGCCCTTCAAGTCTACCCCGCCGTTGGCGGAATTAAGCCCGATACGGTAGATCACTGGCGCGCCCGCTTTTTTGTGAAAAATGGTGGAGAGCTTATGGATGACGAGGTTCTTTCTCTTATCCAAGCCATCAGCCACAAACACCACTGGATGCACATTGAAAAGCTTTTCGAACTCAACGATGCCCCTGGCTTTACAAAGGCCCAGGGAGAAGCGTAAAATTTTTTAAAGGTTTAGAGAAAAAGACATGGAAGATATAATTATTAATATTCTTGAAGGTAGTCATTCCAAAGGTACCGTTGTTTTTGGCAGCGATCATGCAGGATTTGAATACAAGGAATTCTTAAAAAAAGCAGCTCATGACTTGGGCTATACGGTCATGGATTGCGGCACCCATTCCACGGATCGTGTGGATTATCCTGACTTTATTCCCCCCGTTGTGAAGGAAGTTCTTGCGGGCGCCAGAGGTGTCCTCGTTTGTGGAAGCGGCATTGGCATGAGTATTGGAGCAAATCGTTTTAAGGGCATCGGAGCGGCTCTTTGTTTTAACGACCTCATGGCCAAATTTTCCCGTTCCCATAACGACGCAAGTATTCTTGTCCTTGGAGAGCGGTTCATAGGCAAAGAATTGGCTCTATCCTGCCTTGAAACATTCCTTACTACCGCTTTTCTCGGCGATCGCCATATGCTGCGCATTCAGAAATTAGATACCTTAGATGACTATAGGTTAGCTATCATTTCAGGGTTTCATGAGACAGACCTGATTATTTTTCCTCCTCTCTCT
>DAHVKR010000100.1:5576-5828 GCA_027320785.1 Bdellovibrionales bacterium | reverse complement strand
TCTGGATTTTTATAATAAACGAAGTTAGACCCACCTGGAACCGCTGAACTGGAGTCCCAAACTTGTTTGGGTTCCCAATCAATATCACCAGCCCCCCAAGCCAAGGCTGCTGCATCAAAGTTTCCTTCATCCAGTAATTTCAAGAATGAATTCCACTCCATGTATTTCAAGTCCATGTGAATACCGGCTTTTTTCAAGTCTTGTTGATAAAGAGTCCAATATTTTTCTGTGTCTTTATTTGGATAGATCAGG
>DAHVKR010000100.1:0-5566 GCA_027320785.1 Bdellovibrionales bacterium | reverse complement strand
AACACCATCTTTATCGGAATCGCCCCAACCTGACTTTTTCAATAGTTCTTGAGCCGCTTTAGGGTCGAAAAGAATAGGCTTCACGCTTTTAACAGCATATTCGCTGGCATTAAAGGTCGGGCCTCTCACTAATTCATTGTAACCATAGCTAAATTTCTGATTGATCTCTTCACGATTCATCAAGTGAGCCAAGGCAATCCGTACATTGCGATCTTGGAAAAGATCCCGACGCAAATTCCAACCAATAAAGCTGTAGGATTTAGGACCCTCATTTTTAGCTTTCACCTTGAAAACTTTTTTGCCCCATGGAAATCCAGAGGTTTTTTTTTCATAGGACTCAGCTCGAAGATTGATCATATCAAGTTGACCCTTTTTAGCGTATTCAATCTCGATGTTCTCGTCCTTATAGAAACGTAAGTCGATGGTGTCGAAGTTATAAGCTCCCTTATAATAAGGATCATTGGCTGCCGCCCAATTCTGGTTGCGCTTGAGAATAATTTTTTGTCCACGACTAAACTTCACCAAAGAATAAGGACCTGATCCAACGAGGGTTTGAGTCATCTTCTTGGATTTATCTACGTCTTGATAAATATGCTTCGGAATAATATTGATAGTCGCAGCAGAATCAAAATTCTTATAGTAGTTATCTTTAGCATAGAATTTAACTGTATGAGGGTCGACCACCTCAACCTTTGCAATTCCTTGTAAATAAGGAATCAAATGGGCCGCTTGATATTTAGGCTCAAACACCGCGTCAAACGAAAACTTCACATCATCCGCCGTAACCGGTACTCCATCATGCCATTTAGCATTTTCACGGATATGAAAGGTAAAAACTTTGCCATCTTTCGAGATTTCCCATTTATCGGCCAAACGCGGAGCCCACTCCCAGTCTGTCACCTTTCTCTCGAGAAGTGTGTCCATCACCAAATCCCAAACCCGTGAGGAATAAACATCTGTTCCCATAATAGGATGGAGAGTTGGAGGTTCACCGCCCAAGCTTCGAACCATTGTTCCGCCTTTAGGAGCTTTTTCGTTAGGAACCGCATATTTAGGAGCGGTTGCCATGGCTAATGCTGCAGTTGCCAACACCATAATCGCAGATAATAACTTCATGAATCTTCCTCCTTCCAAAGGACAGCCATTCAAAGACCTCAACAACTTCATAGAAACACAGGAAAAGATCAAGGTCGTCGACCCCTTGACACTTGGCATAAGTCTTCGCGATCCTTAAAAGATGAGGTATCTAGGGCCTGGAAAAGAGGAGCTTATGAGTTTTGATGCCACCACCACGATTTCTGCTGAGTTTGGTCTATTTGGTATTCCCATGAACGAGGCCGAGTCCCGCGTCATCTTGCTTCCCGTTCCCTGGGAAGTTACCACCTCCTACGGCTCCGGCGCTTCTTTGGGCCCTCAGCTGATTCGCCAGGCCAGCGAGCAAATTGATCTGTTCGATCTAGAGCTCGGGAAGGCCTACGAACAAGGCTACCATATGCTGCCTCACCCGACCGAAATTAAGTCTCTCAATGATCAAATGAAAAAAAAAGCTCAAGAACTAATCCAATTGACCACCGAGCAAAGCCAAGATGAGAAAAAGATGAGCCAACTTCGCCAAGAAGTGAACGAAGCCAGCGAGAAGCTCAATAACTGGGTCTATGAGCAAAGCCATCGTATTCTTGAACAAGGTAAACTCCTAGGTCTTGTGGGAGGCGATCACTCCTCTCCTTATGGAGCCATCCAAGCTGTATGCGAAAAAACCCAAAGTGAGTTGGGCATTCTTCACCTTGACGCTCACTCCGACACCCGCAAGGCCTATCATGGCTTCACCCACTCCCATGCCTCTATCATGTACAATGTGATGACGGCCCCCTGGAAGCCAAAGAAACTTGTTCAGTTGGGCATTCGAGACTTCTGCGAAGAAGAATACAATTTTATTAAATCACGTTCTGACATTAAAACATTCTTTGATATGGACATTAAACGCCGCCTTTTAGGCGGCGAAGCTTGGACTCGAGTTGTGCAAGATATTTTGAAAGAGCTTCCTGAAAAGGTTTATATTTCTTTTGATATTGATGGACTGGATCCTGCCTACTGCCCCCACACAGGAACACCCGTTGCTGGCGGTTACTCACCGGATCAGGTTTATTATCTATTTAATGAGCTCGCAAAGGCCGGAAAGAAAATTGTTGGTTTTGATTTGAATGAAGTTTCAACAGGTGGGGTTCCTCTTGAAGAAGCCCATGAGTGGGATGGAAATGTGGGAGCACGTCTTTTATTCAAACTCTGCGGCTGGAGCGTTCTTACAAACAAAGAGCAACCTACCCCAGCCCCCGCAGTTTAGCTCGCATTAGCGAGCAAAACGTTTATTCATAGATTCACGGATTTCAGCGCCTTCAATGCTCAAGCGAGTCCAAGGAATGGCTCGAAGACGATCTGCTTCAATAAGTTCATCCGTCTCTTCGCAGTATCCAAAGGTTCCATTTTCAATGCGACCAAGCGCACTTTCGATTTCCAGCAACTGACTTCGAAGCCGGTCTGTCATATTAAGGAATTCTTGCTCTGCTAGAACTCGTACAGTTTGATCGGCCTCGTCTCCGCCTTTGTCTTCTGTATCGAAATTCATTTTAGCTTCTTTGACCCGATTCAATAAGTCAGCCTTCGTTTGCAAGAGTTTCTGTTTGCACTCTGTGATCAGTTTTTCTGAAATATGAGTCGCTTTCGCACTTTCTTGCTTACTGGCTGCTTGAGCCTTTTCAGTTTTTCCAGCCTTATTCACAGCTGTTAATCGACCTGCCATAGAAACCCCCTTTTGCCTTCCTTAGGTATTGGGTGCCAATTTGGAACTGCTCCATTAAGAAGGAGATGTGTATTTTTTGCAAGAAAAAATCTTACATTGCCTTAAAACGAGACAAATAATTGATTCTACAGGGGTTTTAAATTTTAACGATGAGCATTAAAATGGGTGCAAAAACAAAATAAGTCATCATCTTAAACCATTCTGTCACAAATAATTGGAAGGCGTTCTTGTTTTTTGCAGACATTCCTCAATTCTTGACTAAAGTTAAAGCTCAATGATGAAAAGCTCTGTTTTATTCGCTCTGACTGCCTTTATACTCTCTCTGAATGCTCAAGCTTCCCAAACTCTGGAGGGCGTCTGGCTTAGACCTTGCCACACCCAAAGCCTTCAGGTGCAAGAGTTCTCGGGTGAGCTCAGTAGCCTGACAGAGCTCTTTTTTGAGGATGCCTCCTGCTCTTCGCCTTTTTTAGCATTCTTTAATGATGGCACTGTTCAAACGAATCAAAACGAGATGAATTTTAAATTTCAAAAGGTTTTTATAAAACTCTATGCTGATAATCTTGTTCAAGATTTTAATCAAAGAGCTGTCTGCGGAATCAAGGACTGGAAAAAAAGCTCCTTACAAGAAATCACAGGGCTTTCCTGTGCTCTCTTTCAAAATCGCAAGTCCATTCAGGTTCCGCGAGCTGGAGATATGCGCTATGGTATTTGGAAAATCGAGAATTCTCTTCTCTATTTTGGCCAACTGACACCAGAAAAAAATGGTCTCACGCCTGAAAAACGCCCCAATACTTGGGATCCCAGGTCTTACAAAAAAACTAATGTAAACATTCTTGAACACGATCAATAAGATCGGCTGTTAAGCTATTCAATCTTTCAGCGGTCTCTTGAGCCTTGATCGAACGACTGTGATAAGCCTTTGCTGACTTTTCCATAGAGTTGAGGGTCTTTTGCGGGATAGCTTTTCGATAAAGAGAGAGCTCAAAGGATAAATCACTTAGCTGATCAGCAAAAAGATCATGATTTTGAGCGAGTGAATGGATGATTTGGCTTTGCGCCTTTTTCATTTGATTGAGCTCACCCACAAGCTGCTGGCATGAACCTTTGGAACTCTGGTGATGTGTCCCGGTCGCCGAAAAAACCGGCGTCGATGAGAAAAAGACCAGACACATAAATGAAGTTGAAATGTAATCAGTAATTCGAGTTCCAATAAAAGATTTCATAGTGACCCCCATAAGACCTTGCCAAAATATTTAGCAAGCTGAGGGCCAGCCCTTCAGAGCTGGACGCGAATTATTGTGGCTTTGGTGACACAAAAAGTCTTAGCTCTTGAAATAATTATCAAAACTGTCTTTGGTCTGACCGATTACATAGGGATAAAGCATTCTTGCCACATGCTTTTTACCACGCTCAATGGTTGTCTTACTGGGGGCTCTCTCCGCACTTTCAAAGAACTGCAGGTAAGCTGTCGACATAGCCAGCAAAGACTCAGAGACATAACTCTTCTCGGCCTCACTGCCCAAACTCACGATAAAACCTTTTTGGCTCCAATCCTTGCAAAGAATATTCATCAACCCCATCATTTTCAGAATATGCATCTTCCACATCTTAGCAAGAGCCGGATCTTTTCTTCTGAGAGCATACATTTCTCGATGAAAAAAACGATATTTCCAGTACACCTCAAAATTCGCATCAATAAACTCAAGAGGATTCACATAGCTTGAACTTTTTCTTTTCCACACATCGTAAGTCTCTGTACACATTCTCTTAAAAAGTTCTCGCAAAATCTCTTCTTTATTGCGGTAGTGGAAATACAGATTTCCAGGACTCATTTTGAGAGCTTTAGCAATATGGTTGGTTGTAATGGTTTGAACGCCATTTCGATTGAAAAGATCGTTGGATGTGACCAAAATTCGCTCTTTTGTTTTCATGACCGGACTTATGTCACGATTAAAAGGCTTTTGGCAAGACTGAACCCCTTGAAGTCTTTGAAAAAATAGGCAAAATAAAGGGATGCGTTTACGTAATAAATTTAAACTTCGGTGGATGGCCGCAGGGCTTGCCCTGGCCTTTTTAGTTTCAGCTCTTCTTCATCTTCTTCCAACAGAGGAAGAAAAAGCCTCCAAGATTGTCTCAAAAAATCTTGAAGCTCGGCTTATGGTCTCGAAATTATTGGAAGATAAGATTCAAAGCCATGACTGGTCTGAAAGCTGGAAGGGCGAGTGGAATGGTGACTCTCGAAAACTCAAAGTTCACTTTACACTGGATTCTACTCTTCAAGCTTATGGAGATATGATTTTCAAACGGTATAAGCCTGACTATGGAGCTCTTATACTATTTGATACAAAGACCGGTCGAGTATTGGCTCTATCAAGTTTCAAAAAAGGACAGCCCACGGAAAAAAGTTTGGCTTTACGAGCCACTTATCCCGCAGCCTCTGTATTTAAAATCGTAACAGCAACAGCCGCCATTGATCACGCCGGTGTTCACCCTGGTAAAACTATTCGATTCAATGGAGGTAATTACACCCTTTATCGAAAAAATGTGATGAGTGAAAAAATCAATCGCTGGACCCGCACAGTCACTCTTCGCGATGCTTTCTCGAAATCCATCAATACTGCTTTTGGTCGCATGGCTCTCGAAGAGCTCGAACCCGAAACACTCAATGAGTATGCAAACCGATATCTTTTCAATCAAGATATGCCGACCGATTTTCCAGTCGAGCGAAGTGTTGCCTTTGTCCCTTCCGAAAAAAACTACGAACTGACA